>JARUKZ010000034.1 GCA_029688955.1 Chitinispirillales bacterium ANBcel5
CAGAAGCCTAAATGAGTAAGAATAGTTCTATAGGTAACATAAACAATACTAACACATTAGGGTGTGTCACCAGAATGGCTCATTTAGTACTCTAATGCGACCTTTCTGGTCAGCTGATTGCCTATTCAGTACTCTTGATGGAGCTTTCGGACTACAAGGACTACCTATTCAGAACCCATTCGTTCCCCTCTGAGCGTTGGCACCAGGGGCATTATAATCCTTTTTTATACGAATGTAACCTTGGGGTTTTTCCTGCGCACCAAAGGTGCACAATTCTATAGCCAGGGGCAACGCCCCTGGTGACGGTAAAGATAAATATCTAGCCCCGAAGGGGCGCCACTCAAATAAGGCGTCGGGCATTTTCCCTGCAAAATCAGGGGCATTATAATCCTTTTTTATACGAATGTAACCTTGGGGTTTTTCCTGCGCACCAAAGGTGCACAATTCTATAGCCAGGGGCAACGCCCCTGGTGACGGTAAAGATAATCATCTAGCCCCGAAGGGGCGCGACTCAATTTTCATTCCTGCGTACCAAACAAAATAATTCTTCAATAATAAGGCGTCGGGCATTTTCCCTGCAAAATCAGGGGCATTATAACCCTTTTTTATACGAATGTTAACCTTGGGGTTTTTCCTGCGCACCAAAGGTGCACAATTCTATAGCCAGGGGCAACGCCCCTGGTGACAGTAAAAATAATTATCTAGCCCCGAAGGGGCGCCACTCAAATAAGGCGTCGGGCATTTTTCCTGCAAAATCAGGGGCATTATAACCCTTTTTTATACGAATGTTAACCTTGGGGTTTTTCCTGCGCACCAAAGGTGCACAATTCTATAGCCAGGGGCAACGCCCCTGGTGACAGTAAAGATAATCATCTAGCCCCGAAGGGGCGCGACTCAATCCCAAACATATTTTTCATCATATTCAATTTTGTATAGTTCCAAAAACTTTCTGTACTCTTGCTGAAATGTAACAACTTTATGATGTTCCTTCTGAATCTGTATGTATCGAATTAATTTCTCAATTTGTGATTCTCCGATTGAAAAAGCACCGTACCCGCTCTGCCAGGAAAAAATTGGAACCCCCACGTTTTTCATCCATTTTGAGGTTGATTTTTTTACCTCTTCCATAAGATCACACAACGCTACGGTTCGTGAATGGCAGCAAAGTATATGAACGTGATCAGCGGCACCACCAGTTTGTAATGAAGGGCATTTCAGGTTGCTTAAAATTGCTGTTATATAGGCGTACAATCGTGGTTGGAGATCATCGTTTATCAATGGTGTTCGGTTTTTAGTGCTGAATACAAGGTGAAGCAGGATACGTGATAATGATTGGGGCATAAATACGATCCTTTGTTGCGCCCCTTTGGGGCTTCAAAATTATTCCTTTTTGGTCCAGGGGCGCTGCCCCTGGCTATAGAATAACGCCCCTTTGGGGCTCATTTTAATCTGTATCAGCCATCTCACTAAGCACTCCCGCTGTGCCCTCAGGATCTAAAAGGTGAAGATCATGTTCGGTGGCAATCTCACGGTACAGCCAACCCTCGCTCTTTGCTTTCCTGGCAAACGGAATCAAAAAGCCTGCTTCAGATTGGGTGCAGTGAACAAACCCATGTTGCACTCGATCGACATCACCGCTGAGGTGTATCGGTTCTGTGTTTGTGTTTAGTGGCTGTGGACGCATGCGCTTTATGTAGTTCTCCCGAACGCTCTCCGGAATTACTCCTTCAGGGGGATAGACTACCGATGGGTAGGGTATCATCTTACCATCCAACTCTTTTGCGGACCGCATTAGTGTTTCTGCTACTTCCGGTGGAACAAGATCTATGAGGCGATCACCATCCCGGGGAAAAAAAGCATCGATATAAGTTAACAGTTTTACCTTTTCAGGTATGCGGTCTGCCACCCCGGTAATGACCATGCCACTGTAACTGTGTCCACACAGTATAACATCACTGAGCATTTCGAACTGAAACAGTGCCAGTATATCCTCGATATGATCTGACAAACCGATATCGGTACCGATGTGGGACCGTTCACCCAAACCGGTAAGGGTAGGGGTGAAAACCTCATGACCCCGCTGTCTGAGCAGCCCGGCAACAGGTGTCCATTCCCATCCACCACCCCAACCACCGTGGACTATCACAAATGTAGCCAAAGAGAGCCTCCTTAAAAGTACAATCTTGATTACTGAACTATGCCCACCTTTATGCAAAAAGTGAGCCATGATTTGGAGCTTTCTGCATATAACCAATTTTCATTGCAATCATTTTCCCCTGCTGTTTCGTTCCTCCTTCTACTTTGCCGCTATTTGTTCTTTAATCACCCCCTCAGCCTTCCTGCTTAGATGATGGCACCGATATCTCCTTCTTTTTTTTCCACTTAATCCGGCATTTTTATTGCAAAAGATACATCTGTTAGCCAAAACCGGGTTAAGCTTTCGGCTGGAAAATCGGATAGTGCTTTGCCTGTGGTTGTGCTAAGCAGTATATTATTCTTAGAAGATGATAATCATTATCAATAAACCCCGGTCTCTTATCGGGGCAAAAAAAGAGGCTACAACTAAAGCTTCTACTATCGGATCTGGCTGACAGAAAAGCAAGGATGGTAAAGATGAACAATCGTAATCAACCAGGAAAAGAGCAGGAAGTACTTCGCAAACCATTCAGGCCAGGCAACTGGAATAAGGAGATCGACCTTCGGGACTTTATCCAGCGCAACTACACCCCTTATACCGGTGATGATACTTTTCTCAAGGGGCCAACCGGGCGGACCAAAGCAGTCTGGCAAAAGACGACAGTTTTGCTCTCCCAGGAGCTCAAAAGAGGCGGCATGTATGATCTTGATGTTAAAACGATCTCCACAATTGTCAGCCATAATCCAGGATATATCGATAAGGATAATGAGCTGATTGTTGGCGTGCAGACCGATGCGCCGCTTAGACGGGCGATCATGCCCTATGGTGGTATCAGAATGGTTGAAAAGGCCGCCCAAGCCTATGGCTACAAACTGGACCCCACAGTAAAAGAGATTTTCCAGCAGTATCGCAAAACTCATAATGACGCGGTTTTTGACGCCTACACCAGTGAAATGAAAGCTGCAAGAAATGCGGGTATTATTACCGGGCTTCCCGATGCCTATGGACGGGGGAGAATAATTGGCGACTACAGGCGGGTCCCGCTCTATGGAGTAGACCGACTCATTGAGGATAAGCAGGAGCAGCTCGAGTCCCTTGAACTGGATTTAATGGAAGAAAATACCATAAGGGCCAGGGAAGAGATCTCTGAACAGATCAGAGCATTAAAAGAGCTTATTGAGATGGCTAAAAGTTATGGTTATGATATAACCCGGCCCGCACAATCGGCCAAAGAAGCGGTGCAGTGGCTTTATTTTGCCTATCTTGGTGCAGTGAAGGAACAAAATGGTGCTGCCATGAGCATCGGGCGTATCAGTACGTTTCTTGATATCTATATGGAAAGGGATATCCAGGCGGGGGTACTAAGCGAAAAAGAGGCGCAGGAACTTATCGATGATCTGGTGATAAAGCTTCGTTTGGTCAGATACCTGCGTACACCCGATTATAATGAACTCTTTTCCGGTGATCCGACCTGGGTGACCGAAGTGATCGGTGGTACCGGAATGGATGGGCGGACACTGGTTACCCGAACCAGTTTTCGAATCCTGCAGACCCTTTTCAATCTTGGACCGGCACCGGAGCCAAACCTGACAGTGCTGTGGTCAAAAGACCTGCCGCAGGGTTTTAAGGATTTCTGTGCAAAAGTCTCTATAAAAACAAGTTCCATTCAATACGAAAATGATGATCTCATGCGTCGGTACTGGGGTGATGATTACGGTATTGCCTGTTGTGTTTCAGCCATGCGAATAGGTAAACAGATGCAATTCTTTGGTGCCAGATGTAACCTGGGTAAAGCGCTTCTTTACGCGATCAATGGGGGCCGGGATGAGATGAGAGGCATACAGGTGGGGCCGCGTTTTGAACCGATTCTCAGTGAATATCTGGATTATGATGAGGTGATGAGTAAGTTTGATGCTTATCTGGAGTGGCTTTCACTGCTGTATATCAACACACTAAATGTTATCCACGCTATGCATGATAAATACGCCTATGAACGTATTCAGTTTGCGCTCCATGACCGGGACATATTCAGGACCATGGCTTGTGGAATCGCCGGATTATCCGTTGTCGCTGATTCTCTCTCGGCAATGAAACACTCTAAAGTTAAGGTGATCCGTGATGAATCCGGGATGGCTGTCGATTTTGAAGTAGAGGGAGAGTATCCAAAGTTTGGCAATAACGATGACAGAGCGGATCAGATAGCGGTTGATCTTATTGAGCGGTTTATGAAAAAGCTATACAAACGTACTACGTATCGTAACTCCAAACCAACCCTTTCTGTGCTTACTATCACATCCAATGTTGTGTATGGAAAGAAAACGGGGAGCACTCCTGATGGCAGAAAAGGTGGTGAACCATTTGCCCCCGGTGCAAATCCCATGCATGGCCGTGATTCAAAGGGAGCTTTGGCATCACTGGCGTCTGTGGCGAAACTTCCGTATGCCTATGCTCAGGATGGTATCTCCTATACCTTTTCCATTGAGCCGGCATCACTTGCCAAATCCGAATCCGATCAGATAAAAAATTTGCGATCATTGCTCGATGGATATTTCGCGCAGATGGGGCATCATATAAATGTCAATGTTCTTGACCGGGCCATGCTGCTGGACGCAATCGATCATCCGGAAAAATACCCTCAGCTTACGGTAAGGGTTTCGGGATACGCGGTAAATTTCACCAAGCTTACCCGGGAACAGCAGCTTGATGTTATTAACAGGACTTTTCATGCTAAGTTTTAGCCACAGAGGTGTCGGTAAAGATGACTTCACCTATAGCAAGAGTTGGTACTATTCACTCGATCGAGACCTTTGGAACTGTAGACGGGCCGGGGATACGGTATACCATTTTTTTTCAGGGCTGTCCTCTGCGGTGCAGGTATTGCCATAACCGGGATACCTGGAATACCGAAGGGGGGCGGCAGGTAACAATTGATGAGCTTCTGGAGGAGATAGAGCAGTACCGGCCATTTCTGGAATCTTCAGGGGGCGGGGTTACCGCTACCGGTGGTGAACCCCTTCTGCAGGCTGAGTTTTTGTGTGAGTTATTTAGTGAACTAAAGGCCAGGGAAATCCATACAGCACTGGACACTTCTGGTTTTACAGCGATCACTCCTGTTGTCAGGCAGCTTCTTGAGGTAACAGATCTGGTGTTACTGGATATCAAACATATAGATGAAGAGAAACACAAAAAGTTGACTTGTGTTTCCAATGGATGGATTTTGGAGTTTGCGCAGTATCTTTCGCGGAACAATAAAACGATGTGGATCAGGCACGTTGTTCTGGAAGGGTATTTTGAAGACGATCAGAGCGATCACCGTCTGGCTGAATTCGTTAGAAAACTATCCAATGTGGAGAGAGTTGAGCTTTTGCCGTATCATTCAATGGGGGCTTTTAAATGGGAAGCGCTGGGTCTTGAATATCCTCTGGAGGGAATCGAACCGCCCTCTGCGGAGAAGATGGAGGCGGTTGTTGAGATATTCAGGGCTCATGGTATTGAGGTTACGGTTTAGAAAATGCTGTTTTAATTGAGTAAGACCTGTTCGGACAGCACTATTACCCGTAGGTTGTAAAAATACATATATTGACTAGCCCCTTGCCTCGCAGGGGCTATCTGTTTGAGTTTCACTCACACCCGCCCGGTGGACACGGCGCCGGCACAAATGTAGAATGCCCGTTGTCCATGCGAGAATAGAGCGAAGACCCTTCACCCTTTGGGACCTCCCCTTCGCAGATGCTACCGCAGGTGGCGCTGAAGGCAGCACTGTTGTTTTCGGTTACAGAGAACATCCGAAAGTCTCCCCGTTCATACGCCATAAATGAGTTATGATAGAGTGTTCCATTATCATCTATGGCATAGAGGTAATCGGCTGTATAGCCGTCTGAATGCGTAATGCGCAGGAAGGTGTTGTTGACTGTAAACCATTCGCCGTTGGCAAGCATTACGCTGCTTGATCGTTGATTGACGGTGAACCTGAATTCATCAGGGTCTATGTCTTTTCTGTAGTGGTGTACTCCTCCGGCGCTGCTGTTGTCCTGGAACCATCCATGGTCTGGTCCGTCGAGTAGCCGTGGGTCTTGCTCTCTGGCCGACTCCGGAATGTTGATCATGTCCACCATTCTATAGTTATCACCGGCAGAAGCTGCTAATTGGGCTCCGCTCTGCAGATCGGATATGGAAGGTTTTTCGTAATAATCGGTGGACTCTTTTACTATTCTTCCTATGTAGCCGCGGCTTCCGAAACCGAAGCCCTGATCGGAAATAAGAGAAGCCTGAGTTTCATCAAGAAAGATATAGGCAAAATGTACACTGGATCCTGAATTGGGAACAAACACAAACGCAATGTTATTTGAAGTAAACCACTGACCGTTAGTGGTGCCTAATCGTGCGGTTCCGTCCTCCCAAACCCTTAGATCAAAACTACCTATGGCTATTGAACCTACCGTCCAGTGTGCATCGCTGCCGGTTACCCAGCGTGGATCGCGGTAAGAATTCACCGGTTCGTCCCCCATCTGCGGAGCGCTAAGTTCGCATGGTGGAACCATCTCCGGCGGGTAGTTCATCTCAGCCGAGACAGCCAAACGCAACGCGGGACCTGCACCTTCAATTGAGCGGATCAGGCGTCCTGTAATATTGTCGACTGTTCCCTGGGCATCACGTCGTGTTTTTTGAGTGTGCTGCCCGCTGGCCGGCCCTACGGGATCTGTTCCTCCTGAATGCGTGGAATTCCAACTGTTATATGCCCATTCTTCACCGACACCTATTCTGTCCATTCTGCTCAGGTGATTTTTTGCCGCGTACTCCCATTCTGCCTCTGTAGTCATGCGATACCGACGACCTGTTAACTGGCTTAACCGGCAGGCAAATTCCATGGCATCGTACCAGGTCATACCTGTGTGGGAGTCCTCAGGACGGCCGAAACCCGAAGGGCTTTGTTCCATTACTGCTTCCCACAGACCCCTTGTCACCTCGGTTTTACCAATGAAATAGCTGCTGACTGTCACACCCGAAACGGGGTCTGTATCGGGTGGGCAGTTATCGCTTTCGCATCCTATAGTAAATGTGCCGCCAGGGATGAAGAGCATCTCAAAAGATTCACCGTTTACAGTTTCCGTGAAATCGTCCAACTCAACTGCTATTGCTTCCAGTGTGATATCAATGTCTTCCAGGATATAGCCGCTCAGAGGATAGCGTTTCGTGGCGTATCCGAAAGCGGCAACGACCAGTGTATCTACAAAATCAGACTGGACTGCTGCTGATCTATGAAGCTCAGAAGTTCTAACTGTACTGGTTTTGCTGTAGCTGGTAAGATCAAACCCCCTCTGATTCGCTGTTACATATCTGAATACACTCCTGTTGCCATCATGGAGCACAGAAACAACATAAACACCTGAACCAAGCCTGTTCATCGGTAATGCTACTCTGTTTAACCCTGGGTTTAGCTGCCCGGAAGTATATTCATACACCTTTCTTCCGGACATGGAATAAACCGATAATCCGATATCAGACGGTGTTGTAAGGTTAACATCTACACCATTACCTTTAAGCGCGGCATAGGGGGTAGAAGGCTGTATACGATTTTTGGTAATTGAGGTAGTCTCAGGGGTAAGTACAAACTGGCCATCAGAGTTGGTGAAGGTAGTTATGCTCTGATCGCTTTGAAGCTTCACTTCTGCATTTTCTACCGGGTTACCCGATTTATCAACTACACTACCTGCCAGGCTAACTTCACCGGCACTAAGTGATGAGTAAAGAAAGGTAACCAGCATGATAACTGAACAGAATGATTTTTTAGTCATGATCGATGACTCCCTCAATTAAGTAAGTGTTGTCTTTTCAAAGCAAAGCAGGGCAGTAAATTTGGTTGATTGCAAGAGCGCGTGTTATCCCATTATTCAGTATTGATAGTACCAGGTTTTGTTTCTGATTATTTTTTAATACTCATTATTTAGGGATAGTACTGCTCCAAATGGCTCCACCAATAGTCCCTTCAAAAATTGTAATATAAAGGAAAGGGTTTAAAAAAACACTGCATATTTGGCAGAGCAGGATGATTCTGTTGAATAGAGTATCAACAAACCTGGGTTTGGATAACTACTTTTTTCTTCAGTATTGACGTTTATGCTCTGATTATGGAGACTATGGCCTACTACGCAGTAGCAATGCTACTGAGGCTTAGATTTCAGGATTCTATTACTCATAATACTGTTTAGCCCTATAGTGGATAAGCTTACCTTTGCATGATCGAATCTATAAACGACATTTCATTAAGAATTGGCTCGACCACTTGGTAAAAACAGCATTGAAACGAACTGTTACCCACAACTAAATCCTTTTGCTTTGTTTTCAGCTTTATTTAATCCACAACCTCACTTCTTGGAAAAACTGTAATTTGTGCGAATTGATTGCAATTTTGCTCCTAAGCGAGCTGGTGGGGAGATAGTGCCTCCCTGGAAACTGTACCGGACACAGGCTCGGTCATAAAAACTTTACAATACTATTTTAAAGTAGTATTTTGCTAAAAGTATAAATTATGCCTGAAGTGTTTAACTGGGAGAGATATGATTGAACATGACGAATTGTTAACAGAAACACCGATAAGCTTTGGCTGGAAAACTACCATGGCCAACAAGCTGTTTTTTATGATATTTTCAATTGTAATATTGGCTCTGATCATTTTACAATTCTTTTTAGAGTCGATACGTATACCTTTTTATCCAGGAATAAACCAAAATGCGGTGAATTTTATTTTTAATTATGCTACTGCATTTTATATCTATAGTACAATCCATTTAGGCTCCTTGAGTATCGGTCTGAAGTTTATTGAAGATAAACCTGTCAGTCTCTTTTCAGATTTATTTGTCTCAATCCAAACAATAGTTATAAACTTTATTGCAACAATATTTTTTACGTTTATAATTAGTGTGCCAATAGCAATAGCAACCGCAATCGCAATTTATAACACCGAGGCTTTGTTTCTATTTTTATTGGCAATCATAGCTTCGTTTATACTAGCATTAAAATACCAGTTTTATCCTTACGTGATTGTTGATCTTGGCGTAAATCCGATTCAAGCACTGAAGATATCAAGCATAATAACAAAGAATAATAAGTTGGAAGTATTTTTACTACATTTAATTCTGGTCTTTGTAAATATAATCGGGCTACTGTGTTTTGGTATAGGTTTGCTTTTCACAATACCTATATCAGTTCTTTCGTGTTCTTACCAATATGCTCAGTTGAGAGGTGTCGCAATAGGTAAAGTAGACAGTTATAATGAACCATTGAATGCTGAAGGACAAGTTTAAAACTAAATAACGTGTTCAAAGGACTAGCGGGAAGGTAATTTGATTAGTTGGACGGATGTTGTTAGTTCTTAGAATGCGTTTTTACTACCGCTGCATTTAGTAACGGTTTCGACTTCAAATTTGACTCATCATTTTAAGTGAATAATGGGTGAAAAGAGTGTTAAAAGAGCAAAATGCTGTATACCCGAACAATGGCGCTCTAAGGGCAGATGTAACAGAAACGAAAAAATCAGAGACAGGCTTGCCTCAAAAGCCGTAGTCCGGTTCTGGCCCGTGAGGTATTGTTTGAGCTTTGTCTACAGGTGGAGGATGCGGAAGCTCTTTTATGCAATGGCAGTGGAGCAGCATCTTTTCTGATATTTGACTGGTGTCTCTCAAATCAAACTAATGATCTTCACCCTACTGCCACAAGCGCCAGCTCTATATCGGTGTTTGCAAGGACGGTATTGTTATCACTGCACAATTTGTACGGTTCCGTACTGCTGAGCAGAAAAATCACCGTGCATACGTACAATGTAGGTTCCTGACCGTAACGGGACAGGAAATGTATGGTGCCCGTGTGTATCAAAACTGAAAACAGCTCTGCCATTAAGCCGGTAGAGAGTGAGCCCGTCATAATAGTGTGGAATGAAAAGCGATTGTTTGTTCAACTGTATACCAGTGGTTTTGCCAATCACTGCTGTGGTTCCTGAGCTTTTACTTACTGATGTAACTCCGGTATATTGTTTTAATACACTCATATGTGGTCTGTGCTGACCATTTTTCGGTTCACAGCTCAAAGGGTAATCTCCCCACCAGGGCCCGCCTGCCCAGTAGGTACCGCTGACACCATTTTCCTCAAGGTATGCAAGAAAATTTTCCAGTGTAACCAACCACCGTGGATCATCATCGGGAATACCATATTCTCCAACAAATCCCCTGAAGTTGTTTTCCTGAAGCCATTGCACGAAAGGCTTCACCCTCTCTACCCCTGTTTCAGGGGAAGCGTTTTCATCATCGTAGCTGTGCTGGTATCGTCCGGAGGCATCGCGGTCAAAGTACTGATGAGCCTGGAAGATGATGTTGTCGTATGGATCAATGAGATCCCCAAGATGGGCACTTGCCGAAAGCCACCGTTGAGCGCTGCTCCAGTCATCGCCGCTGACGATAACAGCAGTCGCAGTGTCAACCTCCCGTATGGCATCAATTGCAGCCTGTGCCGCATCAAACCAGGAATATTGCCCCATATCGTGGGGTTCATTACAAAGATCATATCCCCAAATGGAAGCTTCATCCCGGTAGTGCTCAGCAAACCTTCGCCAAAAGTCCGCAAACGCTCTAACTGATAGTTCCTGAGATCCAATGATGTGTATCTGGTCATCCATGACTCTGCGTGCATAGTTGTGCATATCAGGAATTACCCACATGCCTCTTTCGCTCACACCGTCGATAAAAGCATCCATCCTTTGGAGCTCAAGGGAGTCCAATTCAGAATACAGTTCTCTTTGCATCCGCTCCCATCGAAAGGGTAACCGGATAAGTTTCAGGCCCTTAGCAGCGTAATAATCAAGAGAGCTAACATCAGGGTAGGTGTAGTCAGATCCGTATACTCCCGGGTACTGGTTTCCAAACTCTGCAGAAGCCAGATTTACCCCAAACAGATGCCCGGAAAATCCCTGACCATAAAAAACAAAGAGTAAGACCAGTAGCCAATTATGCAGGTTGAAAAAGTGCCTGCGGTACTGGACTGAATTTCCTGCTGTGTGCATCATAGTATTTCTTCCTCGTAATTCACTGGACATTCAGATGAAAATGGTGGCTTATTTAATTCCTGGTTCATAGGATCGTAGCTTAATTTCGGCTATACTGCAATAACTGAATTACAATTTTGGTGAAGGGGGAATGGTTAGGGCCACACTAGGAAACAAACCTTATTGATCGATCCAATCCTATTTACCTACTTCATTTTTGTACCAGGTTAAGTTGTTTTTATGATTCATAATTGTACCTGTCTGAACCAAAATTGTAGTGAGAACTGAAAATCAGTACTTTAGGTTTCTTGAAGAGGGTGATAGTAGAAGTTTGTTAACTGAAAAGTGTGAAGAGGCGCAAAACAGTACATATTAGCTGTTTTTTATCGCTACAGGTAGACTAACCACTATTTAAAAGTGACTCTTTCACTATTATAATATAGTCATATTTAATTTACTGTCAATCCTAAAAGTATATGGCATGTTCATTGCATATTTACGGCAACAAGAGCGCTCTGATCACAGGTCATAAACAATCATCAGGAGCATTAAAATGAGAAAAATTGCCATTTATGGAAAAGGCGGAATTGGAAAGTCAACCACCACACAAAATACTGTTGCTGGTCTTGCGGAGATGGGAAAGAAGGTTATGGTCGTTGGATGTGATCCCAAAGCAGACTCTACAAGGCTTCTGCTTGGAGGCCTTGCCCAAAAGACAGTACTCGATACGTTACGAGAAGAGGGTGAAGATGTTGAACTTGAAGATATTATACGGGAAGGTTATGGCAAAACACGATGTGTAGAATCCGGCGGTCCCGAACCTGGTGTTGGTTGTGCAGGCAGAGGGATAATAACTTCCGTTAACTTGCTTGAGCAATTGGGGGGGTACAGCGATGATTGGGAGCTGGATTATGCCTTTTATGATGTGCTTGGTGATGTTGTATGCGGTGGATTCGCAATGCCGATACGTGAAGGAAAAGCGCAGGAGATCTATATCGTGGTATCGGGCGAAATGATGGCAATGTATGCATGTAATAATATATGCAAAGGTATCGTTAAGTTTGCCGATGCCGGTGGTGTGCGTTTGGGTGGTATAATTTGTAATTCTCGGAAGGTAGATAATGAGAGAGAAATGATTCAAGAGTTTGCAAAAAAATTAGGATCCCAGATGATACATTTTGTTCCCCGTGATAACATGGTACAAAAAGCAGAGATTAACCGTAAAACAGTAATTGATTACGATCCTACACATTCTCAGGCAGATGAATACAGGCAACTTGCGAAAAAAGTGGACGAAAATGAACTGAAGGTGATTCCAAAACCTCTGGAAATTAATGAGCTGGAAAACCTACTTGTCGAGTTCGGTATTGTGTAATTCTTTGATTCATAACCTTCATCAATTCAGGAGTAAACTATGTTAATGATTAGAGCAATAGTTCGTCCCAATAAAGCCGACGATGTACTCGCAGGATTGCTTGAGGCCGGGTATCCGGCCGTAACAAAAATCTCTGTTTACGGCAGAGGTAAACAGAGAGGCTTGACAGCAGGGGGGGTGACCTATGATGAATTACCGAAAGAACTTCTTTTGAGTGTTATAAAAGATAAAGATAAGGAATTTGTGATAAATACGATTATTGAGTGTGCAAGGACGGGACGCGAAGGGGTCTACGGTGATGGTAAAATTTTTGTCTCTCCGGTACTGGAATCCTACACGATAAGTTCAGGTGTAAAAGAAACTTCAGAGGAGGGTTAAGAATGAAAGAAGTCCTGGCGATAATTCGAATAAATAAAATCAACGACACAAAAAAAGCTCTTAACGAGGCGGGTATAACCTCGTTTAGCGCCACCGGCCGGGTCCTTGGAAGAGGAAAAGGAACGGTAGATTTTCGTGTCCTCCAAGGTGCCCAGGAGGGATTGCCAGAAGCGATCCCGCTTCTGGGGGATGGTCCACGTTTGGTGCCAAAACGCTTGATCACCGTAGTTGTTTCGGATGATTGGGTAGATAGAACTGTTGAAGCAATTATCAGTGTTAACCAAACTGGTACCGCTGGTGACGGAAAAATATTTGTGATGCCAATTATGGAAGCCACCCGTGTGCGGACCGGAGAGACGGTGTCCGGATTATCGGGGGGAACAGTTCTTGATTCCTCAGGAGGTTTGGAAAAATGAAAAAGGTTATAAATAACGGAAACAAGCTTAAAGGTGATATTCTTGAAAAATATCCTACAAAAGTTGCCAGAAAGAGAAGTAAATCGTTTGTAGTAAATGATCCGGATAATCCTCCTGAAATTCAGGCAAATGTGCGTACTGTTCCCGGTATTCTCACCCAGCGGGGATGTTGCTATGCTGGGTGTAAAGGAGTCGTACTGGGACCTACCCGGGATATAATTAACCTTACTCATGGACCTATCGGTTGTGGTTTCTATAGCTGGTTAACAAGAAGAAATCAAACACGTACAGGTCCTGAAGACGATAACTACATGACCTACTGTTTTTCCACTGATATGCAGGATGAAAATATCGTCTTCGGTGGAGAAAAGAAACTCAGGCAGGCAATTCAGGAAGCGTACGATCTGTTTCATCCTAAAGCGATCGCGATTTTCTCAACGTGTCCGGTCGGTTTGATTGGTGACGATGTCCATGCGATATCGAGAGAAATGAAAGAAAAACTTGGGATTAATGTGTTTGGATTCTCCTGTGAAGGATATAAAGGTGTTTCGCAATCAGCCGGTCATCATATTGCAAACAATCAGATTTTCAAACATGTGGTGGGTCAGAATAATGAGGAGGTGGAGGGTAAATTCAAAATTAATTTGCTCGGTGAGTACAACATTGGAGGAGATTCTTTTGTTATAGAAAATCTGTTGGAGCGATGCGGAATCACACTTGTCTCTACTTATAGTGGTAACTCCACAATCGATCAGTTTGAACAGTCACACATGGCAGACCTCAATTGCATTATGTGTCACAGATCAATCAATTACGTTGCCGATATGATGGAAACAAAGTTCGGAATTCCCTGGATCAAAGTTAATTTTATCGGTGCTGATGCCACTGCCAAATCGTTACGAAAAATTGCACAGTATTTTGATGATAAGAAACTGATGGCCAAAGTTGAAAAAGTAATTGAAGAAGAAATGGTTGCTGTTGAGCAAACAATTAAGGAGGTTAAACCACGCCTGGAAGGCAAAAAGGTAATGTTGTTTGTCGGTGGAAGCCGGGCTCACCACTACCAGTACCTGTTTTCGGAAGTAGGTATGGTCACTGTCGCAGCAGGGTATGAATTTGCCCATCGTGACGATTATGAAGGAAGAAAAGTACTACCGTATATCAAAGTGGATGCGGACAGCAGAAACATTGAAGAATTGACGGTAGAACCAGATCCTGAAAGATATCGTCCGCGTAAAACAGAGGAAGAGCTGAAACAGCTTGAAAAGAAAGGGTTCACTTTAAGGGATTATGAGGGAATGATTCCTGAAATGGAATCGGGATCTCTTGTAATCGATGATATTAGTCAGTATGAAACAGAAGTGCTTATAGAAAAGTACAAACCAGCAGTTTTCTGTGCAGGAATCAAGGAAAAGTACATCATACAGAAAATGGGTGTACCATTGAAACAGCTGCATAGTTATGACTACGGAGGACCTTTTGCTGGATTCATAGGAGCTATCAATTTCTTTAAAGATATTGATAGGATGGTAAACACGCGTGTGTGGGCTCTTGTAAAAGCACCCTGGAGCGAAGAGGGGGTTGAAGACAATTGCCTGATTGATGCAGATTACGTGTCTGAAGTGGCATGAACCAATCTTACACTCTGAAAGGAGAATACAGCAATGTTGTTACGACATACATCGGAAAAAATTCAGGAGCGTAAGGCTTTAACAATAAATCCGGCAAAAACCTGTCAACCAATAGGAGCCATGTATGCCGCGCTCGGTATTCACGGCTGTATGCCGCATAGTCACGGCTCACAGGGATGCTGTTCCTATCATCGAAGTACTTTGACAAGGCACTATAAAGAACCGGTAATGTCCGGTACCAGTTCTTTTACAGAGGGTGCTTCTGTTTTTGGGGGACAGGCAAATCTGGTGCAGGCTATTGATAACCTTTTTACCATATACGATCCTCAGGTAATTGCTGTGCATACAACCTGTCTGTCCGAAACCATAGGAGATGATATCCCGCAGATCGTTTCAAAGGCAAAAGATAGTGGTAAAGTACCTGAGGGTAAGCATGTGATCCATTGTAACACTCCAAGTTACGTCGGTAGCCATGTGACCGGGTATGCAAATATGGTAAAAGCCATGGTTACGTATTTTGCGCAAAACAGTGGGGATAAAAATGAAACAATAAATCTGATTTGTGGATGGGTTGAACCGTCAGATATGAGAGAAATAAAGAGATTATCTCAGATGCTTAATACCCAAATAATTCTTTTCCCCGACACATCGAATGTACTGGACGCTCCGCAAACAGGGAAATTACAGTTCTACCCCAAAGGAGGTACAACAGTTGACCAGTTGACCAAAGCTGGTGATAGCAAGTACTCCATTGGGCTTGGAAAATTCAGTACAGAAGACGCTGCAAAGGAGATGGATTCCAGGTGCGGAGTTCCCTTTTCTGTACTCGATGTGCCCATTGGGTTGTCTGCAACAGATCGGTTTATTATGGAAATGGCTAAAGTCACAGGGAATAAAATACCTGATGAAATTACCGATGAACGGGGTCGGCTTGTTGATATGATAACAGATATGCAGCAGTATCTGTATGGAAAACGGGTCGCACTTTGGGGAGATCCTGACACCATTATTCCACTCACCGAGTTTCTTGTAGATCTTGAAATGAAACCTGTTTACATAGTAAGTGGTACACCGGGCAAATATTTCGAGAAACGAATCACGGAAATCGCCGGAGATAGGGTAGAGGGGTTAAAAGTAAAGGGAGGAAGCTGTGCGGACATGTTTCTGATGCATCAATGGATCAAAAACGAACCAGTCGATCTGCTGATAGGAAATACTTACGGTAAATATATCGCTCGTGATGAGGATATACCATTGCTTCGTATGGGATTTCCGATAATGGATAGAGTTGGGCATAGTTGCTTTCCCAGGGTCGGATACAATGGAAGTATGAGGATACTGGAAGGTATACTCGGATGTCTGATGGATAGACTTGACAGAGATGCCCCTGAGGAGTCATTTGAACTGGTAATGTAACAAAAAGGTGGTGCCGTACTCAAAGCAACGTGTGTGATTAGGTGTGTAATGAAGACGGTGCTATCTTTCTGACCACTTGGTGTTTTAATTATTGTAACCACGCCTGACAGGGGTGATGAGAATGAAAATGACCGATATAGATATACTCAGCGATCGAAAACGGCAGATCAATAAAGCTGGAACTGAAGGGTTGGCAATGGAGTGTGAAAAACATTCCCTTGCAGGGGCTGTTTCGCAGAGAGCATGCGTTTTTTGTGGGTCGCGTGTCGTACTGTATCCGGTTACCGACGCACTTCACCTTATACACGGACCCATTGGCTGCGCTGCCTACACCTGGGATATACGAGGTGCACTGTCATCCGGACCACAACTGCACAGAATGAGTTTTTCTACCGATTTAAGGGAAATGGATGTAATACATGGAGGAGAAAATAAGCTTTATAAGTCGCTAATTGAGCTTATTGACAAGTATAATCCAAAAGCAGCATTCGTTTACTCTACCTGTGTGGTTGGTGTTATTGGTGATGACGTTGCGAGTGTATGTGCAAGAGTCAAAAGGGAAAAAGGAATACCGGTTATTGCCGTTCATTCGGAGGGTTTTAAAGGAAGTAAAAAGGATGGATACAAAGCAGCCTGTGATGCATTGCTTAATTTGGTCGGCACACTTCCGGTTGATACTATTCCCCGTCTTAGTGTAAATATACTCGGAGATTTTAATATCGCGGGAGAGTCCTGGATTATTAAAAACTACTATGAAAAAATGGGGATACGAGTAGTATCGACTATAACGGGAGATGCACGGGTAAAAGACATTATGCAGGCCCATGGAGCATCACTTAACATCGTTCAATGCAGCGGGTCAATGACATGGCTTGCGCAGCAAATGGAGTCGAATTATGGAATACCCTACATACGGGCATCATATTTCGGAATTGAAGATACGGCAAAAGCGTTGTATGATGTTGCCGATTTTTTTGATGACCCTGAGTTGACAGATCGAGCAAGGAAACTGGTTCGCTGTGAGGTCGAAAAAGTTATTCCTCAGATAAAACGGTATAGCGAGGCATTACGGGGCAAAAAGGCCGCTGTTTATGTGGGAGGAGCCTTCAAAGCATTTTCACTGATAAAGTCACTGAGAATGCTTAATATGGATACAGTTGTTGTAGGATCACAAACTGGTAACAAAAGCGATTATGAGGTACTTAAAGCAATGTGTAACAAAGGAACCATAATCGTTGATGATGCTAATACCCTTGAGCTTGCACGCTTTATACTCGAAAAGGATGTGGATCTGTTTATTGGTGGAGTGAAAGAACGTCCTATTGCTTATAAACTGGGGGTAGGATTTTGTGATCATAACCATGAGAGGAAGATCGCTCTGGCAGGATTTGAGGGGATGGTAAATTTTTCGCGTGAGGTTTTCAATACTGTAACCAGTCCTGTGTGGAAGTTTGTTCCGCGAAGACAAACAAAAAAGGAAGTGTATTTTGACTAAAATAAACAAAGTAATAAAGACTCACACTTCAACACGTAATGCTTGTAAATTATGTGCTCCTCTTGGTGCTTCCATGGTTTTAAAGGGAATTGAACAGGCAATGCCGATTCTACATGGATCTCAGGGGTGTGCCACCTATATTCGACGTTATGTGATAGGACATTTCAGAGAGCCATTTGACATAGCCTCTTCAAGTTTCACCGAAGAAACAACGGTTTTTGGTGGAGGCGAAAACCTTATGCGGGCAATTGAAAACATTATTACCCAATACAACCCTGAAATCATAGGAATAGCTACTACTTGTCTGGCAGAAACTATTGGTGAAGATATTCAATTGCACCTTGCCGCACTTGCAGGGAAAAAAGCGGATCTGCCAACAATTGTACATGTCAGTACACCAAGTTATAAAGGAACACACATGGACGGTTTTTTCGCTGCGGTTAAAACTCTAGTTAGAAAATTTGCTGTCAAAGGAACCCGCATTAATAAAGTAGCAGTATTCCCCGGAATGCTATCACCTCAGGATTACAGATACATAAAACAAATGCTCTTTGATTTCCAGTTGCCTTCAGTTGTGATACCGGACTTTTCAGATACATTGGATGGCGGCTCCTGGCAAGACTACCAGAAAATACCACCTGGTGGAACCGCAATTGATGATTTAAAAGATTGCGGGCGGTGTTGTGGTGCAATAGAGTTTGGTTTGTCTATATCTGAAGATCAGTCTTCTGCCGAGTATCTCAGTAAATCGTATGGTATGCCCTCCTACAAAATGCCAATACCAATTGGAATAGAAAACAGCGATGAGTTCTTTTCGACTCTTTGCACCATAAGTGGTCATCCTGTCCCGGATAAATACAGCATGGCAAGAATGCGATTAATTGATGCATACGTTGATGGACATAAATATGCTGCAGGTAAATCGGTGGCATTATATGGAGAGGAAGATTTGGTTTGTGCGCTTGCCTCATTTATGTCTGAAATTGGTATGACTGTATCGGTGTGCATATCTGGATGTAAACCAGAAAGCCTGAGAAAGGCTATGGAAAAAAGGGTACCCGCAGTAGCGGCATCAGCCCGTATACTGGAAGATGCTGATTTTGAGGATTTGTTGAATGCTATTGAGGAATCACCTGTTGACCTGATAATTGGGAATAGTAAGGGGTACACAGTTTCCAGAAAATTATCGGTGCCGCTGGTACGAGTGGGTTTTCCAATTCATGATCGATTAGGCGCACAGCGTTTCAGCCTGGTGGGATATGAGGGTACAACTGAGCTCTTTGATCGTATCATTAACGCAATTATCGAAAAGAAGCAGGAAAGTTCTGATATTGGGTATTTAACATGGTAATAAAGGCTTTCGCATGAATAAAGAAACGTTTGAAATCAGAAATGCCCGCGAAGAGGATGTCGAGGAAATGGTAAAGCTTCTTGCCCAGCTGTTTAGTATAGAAGATGATTTTAAAATTGATGAAGCCAATCAACGTAATGGGCTAGCTGCATTACTTAGAGACCATAAAAGGAGTGTGGTTAAAGTAGCTAAAAAAAATAATCGTGTCATAGGGTTATGCACGGCTCAGGTATCAATATCGACCGCACAGGGGGGGCTCAGTGCGGGAATAGAAGATCTTATTGTTGACAAAACACATCGAGGGTTTGGGATCGGTACTAAATTACTTCAGCATATAACATCCTGGGCACTTTCTGCAGGATGTCTTCGGTTGCAACTGTTGGTGGATAAAAGAAATGAGCCAGCTCTTAGATTTTACAATACACTTGGATGGAACCGTACCCATATGGTATGTATGCAAAAAACCAGGTCTGCTCACAGCATGACATTCAATACCATTACACAATCAGAAAATTCAAGGAGGTAAGTGTATGGCACTTGATATATCCCGACACCCCTGTTTTAATATGAGTATGCGCCACAAATACGGACGTCTTCACTTACCTGTAGCGCCTTCCTGCAACATTCAATGCAGATTTTGCAATAGAAAATATGATTGTGTGAATGAATCCAGGCCCGGAGTTACTTCTGCTGTGTTAAAACCGTGGCAGGCACTCTTTTATCTTGAAAAGACGCTTGCTATTCAGCCAGACATAAGCGTGGTTGGCATAGCGGGTCCCGGTGATCCTTTTGCTTGTCCCCAGGAAACACTAAGTACACTTCAAATGGTGCGGGACCACTTTCCGGAAATGCTTCTTTGTGTGGCTTCAAATGGAATGAATGTTTCTCCCTATGTTCAGGATCTTGCCGCACTTAATGTTTCTCACGTAACCATAACAGTGAACACCATCGATTCGGAAATTGGCAGCAAAGTATACCGATGGATGCGGTATAGTACAAAGGTAATGAGGGGAGAAGAAGGTGCTTCGAAGTTAATCGAGCAACAGCTTGCTGCAATAAAAAAACTGAAAGAAAATGGAATAACGGTAAAGGTAAACACTATTGTGATACCTGGAATCAATGATAATCATATTGAGGATCTGGCGTCCTGTATGAAAGATTACGGAGTCGATATACTAAACTGCATGCCGCTTTATCCTGCTCCGGGTTCAGAGTTTGAAAATGTTAAAGAACCATCAACGGTTACAATGGCAGACATCCGTAAAAAGGCAAAAGCCTTTATTCCTCAAATGACTCATTGTGCAAGATGTCGGGCCGATGCTGTTGGTAAAATTGGTGAGAGGAACAGAGAAGAGATAAATCAATTGTTAAAGGGATGCTGTACGGGACTAAAAAGAGATTCGGAAAAAAGTAATGTTAACTCTATCGCGGTGGCTTCCATGGAAGGGTTGTTAGTAAATCAACACCTGGGAAATGCTTTGGAAGTATCAGTATTTAGAAAATCGGACGATGGTCCCACCCTGGTAGAGAGGAGAAAAACACCCCCACCGGGAAAAGGTGATGATCGATGGCATGAACTGGCCCGAATTCTTCATGATTGTCATACCTTATGCGTGCAATATGCCGGGAAAAGACCAATAGAAATATTGGCACAGCATGGCATAGAGGTCATTTTAATGGAAGGGCTTATTGAGACCGCCTTGAATGAATTGTTCAACGGACGTTGCGTACCGGTGTATATGACACAAAAGGTCCCCCGTTCATGCGGAAGCGGATGTGGTGGATCCGGAGGCGGATGCGCCGGGTGATTTCTTTTCTGTTCCATTTTAACAAAAGGAGTATGTATGCAAAAGCCACAGTACCATATTCTGGTCTGTAATTCTTTCAGAATGAGTGGAGAGCCCCAGGGGGTATGTAATAAAAAAGGGTCAGATTCACTGTTGCAATATCTGGAAGATGAAATTGTTGATCGTGGTATCGATGCGCAAACTTCGGCTACAGGATGTCTGAAAGTATGTGACAGAGGGCCGGCGATGGTCATTTATCCAAATGGATATTGGTACGGAGACGTTACCGAAGAGAAGCTTGATCAGATACTCGATGCACTGGAAGATGGTGAATCTGTTGAAGAATATCTTATGAGTTGAGAAACCGATGAAAAAAGAAGACTCATGTATAATTGTCGATACGACGCTTAGGGATGGTGCTCAGATGCCGGGTGTCGAGGTTTCCCTTAAAGATAAAATACGGATACTATCGGCACTTAGTAATGCTGGCATAACAGATATTGAAGCCGGATTTGCAGCCAGTAGTGATTATGAACTGAATGATTTAAGAACGATTATACATGAGTTTCCGTCGTTAACGCTGTCTGTCTGGGCCAGGGCTAAAAAGGAAGATATCTATGCCGCGCACAAAACAGGTGCTTCTGCCATTCATATTTCGTTTCCCTCATCTTCACGTCACAGTTTAATTGCATCGTTGAGTAGATCCCAGGTGCTGCAGTCACTTAAAGATCTTATCTTGTTTGCGAAGCAATATTTCTCACGGGTTACAGTAGGGGCCCAGGATGCAACCAGGGCTACAAAAAATTTCCTTGTTGAGTTCATTAATTGTGCTGCTGATTCAGGTGCATTTAGAATACGAATCGCTGATACGGTTGGAGTTAGTACTCCGGAATCTACCACTGAATTAATTGAATATCTAAAGAAAAGGACTTTCGGGATACCCCTGGAGTTTCATGCGCATAATGATTTTGGTTTGGCTACTGCAAATGCTTTAGCCGCAGTAAATTCCGGTGCAGAGGCTGTAAGTGTTACGGTAAACGGTGTTGGTGAACGCGCGGGAAATGCTGCTTTGGAGCAAACTGTTGCTGCCCTATCACTGCTTTATGCAAAGAAATGTAATGTACACCTTAATACATTGCCTCTACTATGCGCTACAGTCGCAAATGCGTTCAAACTTAAAACGCAACCTCACCAGCCACTGGTTGGTAATCACGCCTTCACTCACGAGTCAGGGATTCATTGCCACGGAATGCTTAAAGACCCTTTATCATATCAGCCCTGTGAAGCTAAAGTAGTTGGGAGAAAGGAGCAATATGTAATAGGAAAACATGCTGGATCGTCAACGGTACAGGCTTATTTTAAGTCGTATGGATTTAGCATGCCGCGAAAAATGGCATTTCAAATAGTCCGGCTTTATAAAAAGTACCCTAGAGGTAAATAATGAAACGAAACTTTACCATAACCGTTCAATTAATTTGTTTTGCCTTAATGTATTCTCTATTCTTTGCTGGATGTATCAATGTAGAAGAAAAATCACCATCTCAAAATCAAAGCGAAAATGTAACCATATTTTCGACTTCTGGTGCACAACAGGCAGTAGAGGTTTTGAGTAACCAGTTTGAGTCTGAAAAAAAAATATCTGTACTAAGAAACTATGCATCCACAGGTGTCCTGGCACGGCAAATTCAAAGGGGTGCAGAAAGTGATTTGTTCGTTTCCGCAAATGCCCAATGGGTAGATTACCTGATAAAAAAGGGAATAGTTAGCGAAGATAGATCAGTGGCTTTTACATCCAATTCACTGGTTCTAATAACTGCTGTATCAGAAAATCCTCAAGTCCCAAAGTTTCGTAGTGATTATCCTGAAAATAAACTGCTCGAACTTAACCTCACAATAGGGGATCCTGGCTATGTTCCTGTAGGGAACTATTCAAAAATGGTTTTGGACAATCTTGGGTGGTGGAATACAATGAAGGGTAACCTTCTTTTAGCTAAAGATGTTACTACCGTGCTACACTATGTGCAACGGAAAGAGGTTACTTTTGGGATAGTATATCACTCAGAAGCAGTAAATGCACCAAACGTTAAAATAGTGGCAGAAATACCTCAGGAATTTCATGAAACAATCTGTTTTTTCGTTGTATTGTTAAACAAAAACAATACTAATGCTGTTGAATTATTTAATTCTTTCAATTCCCGGAAGAGCAGAGAAATACTCACTGAGCGTGGGTTTCTCCCTCTTGAGGAGCATTGTTTCTTATGATGGGCGAGGAGCTTGTAGTAATCAGGTTAACTTTTTATGTTGCATTAGTGACTTCGATTGCAGTGCTACCATTGTCATTGATAATTGCCTGGGTATTAGCGAGGAAAAAGTTTAGGGGAAAAGCTTTAGTTGAGGCTCTTATTACATTGCCTCTTGTTGCACCTCCGGTTGTCACTGGTTATATGCTTCTGTTACTGTTTGGAAGAAACGGTTGGGTTGGAAGACCATTGTTTCAAATGTTTGGAATAAGAATGACCTTCAATTTCTTTTCATTGATTTGTGCATCTTTGGTCGTATCACTGCCTCTTGCGGTCAGATCAATCAGAGCATCTTTTGAAATGATCGACCCTATGTACGAAACGGTTGCCCAGACCTTAGGAAAGACACCAATAGAAACTTTTTTTCGTGTAAGTCTACCAATGGCATTACCCGGTGTATTGTCTGCAATGGTTCTGACTTTTGCCCGAAGTCTTGGAGAGTTTGGGGCAACTATCACCCTGGCGGGAAATATACCAAATAAAACACAGACAATTTCACTTTTGGTTTACAGCTATATGCAGGTCCCTGGAATGGAAAAACAAGCAGCCCTAATGGTACTTATATCGCTTGCTGTTTCATTTCTTGCGATCGCAGCTTCAGAAATGTTAAACAAGAGGCACTTGAGGTAAAACAATGGAACTGGTACTAAAAAAACTACGCTATCGGGCAGGTGAAAAGGTCTTCTATTATGATGCTGGTATTACTTTTGGAATAGCTGGAATAACAGGCATCTCGGGGGCAGGGAAAACAACTCTTTTCAAGATTATAGCCGGAGTTGTTCGTCCTTTTTCAGGACAGCTAACCATTGATAATAAAGTTATTTTTGATAAGAAGAGAAAAATTGATCTACCCATACATAAAAGAAATATCGGTACTGTATTTCAACAGAATTACCTGTTTCCTCACCTATCAGTAATTAAAAATTTGACTTTTAGTCAAAATAACCTGTCTCATAAACATATGGCTCATTATGAAGAGACAATACAATTACTAAAAATTGGCCATTTGCTTGAAAAGAAGCCAAAACAGATATCTGGTGGGGAGTGTCAGCGAGTTGCTATCGGAAGAGCACTTATTCAAAAGCCTGAACTGCTGCTATTGGATGAGCCGCTTTCGAATTTGGATAAAAACCAGAGGAACCGAATAATCTCCTATCTTTTAAAAATTCATGAGAGATTTTCACTTCCTATGATGATTATCAGCCATGATTTAGAAGATATTAGGAATTTAACAGAGAGAATCATAGTAATTGAGAATGGTACGATTGCAAACGGTAGGTCTAATGTATGCCAGGCATCCACAAGATGAACATTAGAAAGTAATGTTTTCTTATATTCAGTAAGGCACCATGAAATTATTAATGTAAAGCAGGGTGTCCGTTCATACCTCTCAACACATATTGCAAACAGATCTTCCCATATCCACTTACATAGAACAGATGCGTCTAAGTATAGGCCAAAAAAATCACATAAGCACCTGGTCCACTGGCCTGCGTAAGCTGAAAGGTACGCTTGCAGACCGTCCCAATCGTATCATCAATAAAGCGCTCTCATTCTTGAGTCCAAGCCACGAATCGAACTGGGGTCGTAATGAGTTGACCTCAATTGGCTGATTAATGAATGCGTGACGGATACTAAGGTTGGTAGCCTGTAGGGCAATGCGTTCGTAAGCACGTCCGATGTTTATCCATGATTCCTTAGTATTGTGCTCGGCAACCAATACTGCAACAGCCGAAGAGCTTTTAATGAATTTACTATCGGTTTTTATCTGCGCTTTAGGGGTAAGTACGAAGCCGATGATCATCAGCTGCATCTGCCATCACAAGCCTCCATGTTTGGTGATTGCTGTTGGATTGGAAGTTTGAGCAATATAGCCCCTATAGAGAGCGTTATTATTTCCGTGTCGGTAACTTTCCAACTCTTCAGCATCAGCAAGATCTTTCAATCTGTTTGATGCCTTTTTGCTTTGTAGTAAATCGGGTCTGGAAATGGTGTTCAATGTCATTCCTTCGAAATCGGCTCTTTCAATATGTTTAAAGATCTCTGTATTCGAAATGCCTTTGAGCGTTGTTAAGAAATCTATCCGGTTTGGCTCCACTCCAATATGAATCGCAGTGCCTTCCTTTGTGAAACACTCTTCTGGAATTCCTGCGTTTCCAGAACCAAATTCCGTTAATGCTTTCATCACTCTTGAGGCATTTTCTTCTGATGGAAACAGAAGAAAATCAATGTTGTGGGTTGTTCGTACATATTCATAATAGATAATTGCAAAACCACCGACCAAAGCATATTGAACATTATGTTTTTCAAAGAGCTCTATAATCTTTCATATCTTTTGTGAAAATCATGGATACCACGCTACCTCTTCATAAGAAACTACCGGCTCTATCTTTTGATTAGTCCACTTTTCACCCCAACATCTTTCCTGCAAAATGGAAAACTCCACAATACGTTCCTGTGGAGACTGTTGAGATCTGCGCTGGTATTCTGATTTTGCTTCTTCCTCAAAGGAAGAGAAAATTTCAATTTTCATTTTTCGCTGTTTCATACTATTCCTTTTAGTGTGAAAAGAGTTTATGAAGAGCGGTAAACAACAAGATGTCTGGGTTTCATTGCGGTGTATAATCCCGCTACGTTTTTCTGGAAATCATAACTTATCGAATTCAATGAAATCTGCATAATACCTCTAAACCAGGCCCTTTTTAGCACCCGGATTTTCCCGCTGCCCACATTTGCTTAGTTTTGGCTATTTTTCGCATATCAAAATTACGTAACAACTATGAAAATAGCTTAGTTTAGAGATTTGGTGGTAGAAAAATAAACCACATCACAGCCATCCCATCCTCTCGGACTGGCTGCTAAGCATTTTTCCATTCATGTAGGCGTTGGTACTATAACATTCACAACTCTCTGCAATGTGGAAACTTCGTACATCCCCAAAACAACTTACCTGCACAAGCCCTCTCTGACTATATCAATGAGACGTTCTAACAGATATCCCTTCACACCGTAGCAGTAAAAGCCGAGGCTGAACTGGTACAGGAACACGATCCTTTATACTGTTTAAACATTATGAGCAAGACCTTGGAGGCAGCCCTTTTGATTCAGGAGATAGGGAGATTTGCCCGTACGGTCTTCTATAATGACCCCGGGAGGAAAGATTACCCCACCTCCAAACGCCATTTCTGATACTTCCTAGTAACATCTCTGGTACAAATAGGGTATAAGAAATAGTACATGAGAGCATTTTAAACACATCTGAGATCGGGGGAACCCTTAGGGACACTGTCCTTTACCTTTCCCCCGATCGGGGGAACCCTTAAGTGCACTGTCCTTAACCTTTCCCCCGGTCGGGGGAACCCTTGGGGACACCGTCCTTAACCTTTCCCCCGATCGGGGGAATCTTTGGGGACACTGTCCTTAACAGTTCCCCCGATCTCAGATGGCCATTATTGGCTGTTTTGAACCAGTTCGGGGCGATCCTACTAATTCACCTGAGCAACCGGAACCTCTAACCGGTCACCAGAAATGAATCCCCCGGACCCCAGGTAGGAAACCTGGGGCTAGAGCCGTATCCCCTTCGGGGTATTGTTTTCACGATTCCGTGGTTTGATATTTGGAGCCTGTCGGGATGATTCTCTTAAAAATTATACACGCCACACCAAACATTTGGGCATTGATGCTATATTACCCCAACACCGGACCCCAGATAGGAAACCTGGGGCTATGGCCGTAACCCCTTCGGGGTATTGTCTTCACGCTCCCATGGTTTGATATTTGAATCCGGTGGATGATTCTCTTAAAATTGTACACGCCACACCAAACATTACGGCATTGATGCTATGATACCCAACACCGGACCCCAGATAGGAAACCTGGGCTAGAGCCGTAACCCCTTCGGGGTATTGTTTTCACGATTCCGTGGTTTGATATTTGGAGCCGGTCGGGATGATTCTTTTAAAATCGTACACGCCACACCAAACATTACGGCATTGTCGCTATAATACCCCAACGGGGTTATGGCTCTAGCCTGGGGTTTCCTACCCCAGGAAGAGGTTGTATTGCATTTCGGTTTCGAAATCAAAATTGTGCAATCGTAATTTTTACATTTAAAACGTTTCCACACCCTATACAAATATTAAATTTCAGTATACCCTTATTGTCACATCAACAAAAGGAAAAATCATGTCACAATCCCTCACCAAACTCTATACGCATATTGTTTTTTCGACAAAAAACCGCGTACCTTTTTTAGCTGATAAAATGCTTCGTTACCAATTTCACGATTATATTGGCGGTGTTTTGAGGACCTTGGATACAGTGCCGTTGGTCGTTGGTGGTGTAGATGATCACATTCATATTCTATGTGTTACATCAAAGAATAACGCAATCTCAAAATTAGTAGGTGAAACCAAACGCATATCTTCCATGTGGATTAAATCCAGAGATGTTATTTACAGTAGTTTCTATTGGCAACGTGGTTACAGTGCTTTTTCTGTAGGACGAACTGAGATAGACAAGACGAGAAATTATATCTCCAGCCAGGAAACACATCATCAGAATGATTCTTTCGAGGATGAATACCTTCGTTTGTTGGATGAGAATGAAATGAATTATGATCTTCGATATGTTTGGGATTGATTATGAATATCCCTGACCACCGGACCGGACCCCAGGTAGGAAACCTGGGGCTAGGGCCGTAACCCCTTCGGGGTATTGTTTTCACGATTCCGTGGTTTGATATTTGGAGCCGGTCGGGATGATTCTCTTAAAATTGTACACGCCACGCCAAACATTTGGGCATTGATGCTATATTACCCCAACGGGGTTACGGCTCTAGCCTGGGGTTTCCTACCCCAGGAAGATGATCCATGTATCAGGTGGTTGATTGCGGTTTCGAATTTGGGAGAGTGGGTTCGATTGCGATGTATCGACCATTATTCCATATCGGAAAATGTCACCAATATACCGGACCGGATCCCCAGGTAGAAAACCTGGGGCTATGGCCGTAACCCCTTCGGGGTATTGTTTTCACGATTCCATGGTTTGATATTTGAATCCGGTCGGGATAATTCTCTTAAAATTATACACGCCACACCAAACATTTGGGCATTATCGCTATAATACCCCAACGGGGTTACGGCTCTAGCCTGGGGTTTCCTACCCCAGGAAGATGATCGGGAGATGTGACCATTCAACAGGTAATTGATTTCGTTTATTGATCATCGTAAAATGGATGGATGCGATTGCGACACGTCACATCAAACCTCATTCAAAAACATCTCCCTTTGCACAATCATTTTCGACAAAGGTATATTTCACATCAAACAACACAGTGGAAACGATCACATGAAGAAAAACCCTGTCTAAATAGCCCTATACGTATAGTTAGAGAAACAGGCGAAAATAAGCCATGAAACTCACTCCAGCTCAAAAAGCATCATTTAGAAAAACAGTAAAAGAGTTTTATCTCAGCCATAAGCGTTTGCTGCCCTGGAGAGAGAATGTCAGCCCCTACACCGTGTTTATCTCCGAAGTGATGCTTCAGCAGACACAGGTGCAGCGGGTGAGAACAAAATTTGGCCCGTTCGTCGAGCGTTTCCCCGACTTTGCAACCCTGGCAGCTGCAACCCTGGAGGAGGTGCTTCAACTGTGGAAAGGGCTTGGGTATAACAGACGGGCACAATCACTGAGAAATGCTGCGCAGATTATAGTGAACGAGTATGACGGCACCCTGCCATCATCACCCGAAGAGCTTAAAAAACTCCCGGGGATCGGTGTCGCCACCGCTGCTTCAATTGCCGCCTTTGCATTCAATGCCCCCACACTGTTTCTTGAAACCAATATCCGCACCGTGTATATACATCACTTTTTCCCCAATAGAAGCGATGTAAGTGATCATGAGCTGCTTGAGCTGGCAGAACAGACAATAGATCGCACCAATGCTTCAGACTGGTACTCCGCTCTCATGGACTATGGAACCGAGCTTAAAAAACAGGAGGGCAATCTTACCCGCAACAGCGCTTATTACAAAAAACAGTCCTCTTTTAGCGGCTCACGGCGGCAACTACGGGGGCTTGTTCTGTCACTGCTACTTGAAAACAAAACCATGAACCTCAACCTCATCGTCCAAAACCTCGAACGTGATGCGGAACAGATCAGCGAGGTTCTGGAGCATCTGACCAAAGAGGGGATAGTTGCGAAAAAGAGGTCTTCTTATGTGCTGGCGGAATGAGATCTTGGGGTCCCAGGTTCCAGGCGTTTAAACGCCTGGTGGGGGGGGCGAAATGAATTCTCCTCGTCCTGTAGGGACGACTTTCTTTCCCGATGCCAAATCGAAGGGGGCAAAACAACTCTCAATAAAAATCTGGCAGCGTAAAAAATCCAACAATTATATTAAGAAATGGAAAATTCAGCCAGCTGTTCGGGCTGAAACGACATTAAATAACGGAACGGGGTGTGAATCCCCGGCGGACCCGCCGCTGTAACCGGGGACTGCAGAGCAAAGAACCACTGTCGGATAAAACACACCGATGGGAAGGCTGCTCGAAGCGGTTTGATCCGGAAGCCAGAAGACGATTTAGTGCCTAAATCCCTTAAGAGGGGATTTGCCTTTGAACTTTGGAAGAGTTCTGAGGATTTGAAATTGGAACACCTGTGCATCCAGTAGCATAAAGTTTATATGGTACTGTCCTCGTACACCTTTCATTTTCAGCACTCGGCGGGAAAGAGCGGAACACCAGCGTGCCGCGTCCATCTTTTTTCAAAGTGGGAGACCGGGTGTGTGAAGAGATTCCTTCAGAGAGAGAATTTTTAGGATTATGCTTCGTCTGCGGAAGACCGCGCTCAGTATGAGCGGACCCTTCGGCTGTACGCTCAGGGACCGATGGGAATACGGAAAAGGACTTAGAGCTTGAAATCAAACAAACAATACGCATTTATGATTGCTGCTACCGGAAGCGGGGTGGGGAAAACCTCCGTGTCAACTGCTCTATGTGCGGCGTTTATAGCCCGCGGTATGAGTGTGCAGTGTTTTAAAGCCGGGCCTGATTTTCTTGATCCAACTTTCAGCACCGCGCTCACTGGCCGCCCATGCTACAATCTTGATATCTGGATGTGTGGCGAAGAATATTGCCGCGAGCTGTTTGAGCATAAGAGTGAAGGTGCCGATGTTGTCGTGGTAGAAGGGGTGATGGGGCTTTATGACGGAGCGGATTCATCATCGGATTACGGCAGTTCCGCTCATCTTGCACGCCTGCTTGATATCCCGGTGCTACTCCTTATTGATGTAAGGGGCAATGCCAGGACCGCCGCAGCAGTGGTGCATGGCATGGTTAACTTTCCAAATGCACCGAAGGTTGCCTCAGTGATTGCAAACAGGGTCGGAAGTCCGGCACATGGGCAGATTATTGATACTGCACTCCGTTCAGTTAACCTATCTCCACTCGCAGGAGCTGTTGTTCGCGGGGCTTTCCCGGAGATTGCCAGCAGACATCTCGGGTTAATGCCAATCGACCCTTTGTCAGTAGAGAATCGCTTCTATGATAATTTTGCTCAGGCTGCAGAAGAGCATCTTGCAATCGATTCGATCCTTTCGCTAACTGAAAAGAGAACTGCCTCTGCCGATGATATAATTACGAGAAAGCAAATACAGGAAGATACAACTAAACGGGTGCGTATGGCGATAGCCCGTGATGAAGCTTTCTTTTTCTATTATGCCGATGACCTTGAACGCCTTACCAGTGAAGGGGTAGAGTTGGTCCCCTTTTCTCCACTGCACGATGAGATATTGCCCCATGATATCGATGCACTATGGATTGGCGGAGGCTATCCCGAAGAGCATGCTGCAAAGCTGAGTCGTAACAGTGCAATGCGTAGCTCTATACGACAGTTTGCAGAGAATGGCGGCGTCGTGTATGCAGAATGTGGTGGGTATATGTACATTGGAAACGGGATTTTTGATCGTGAAGAGAAGTATTATGAGATGTGCGGTGTATTGCCGGTAAAGTATTCAATGCGGAAAAAAATTTCACGTCTCTCCTATGCAGAAGTGACGTTTAAGACGGACACTTTCTTTGGCCCTGCAGGTACTGAGTGCCGTGGTCATGAATTTCATTACTCTGATATCGTTGCCCGTACAGAAAAAAGCAATGCTGCATATTCTGTGTCATATCGAAAGGGTGGAAGTACAGAGGAGCAGGGGTGCAGTTATAAAAATGTGATTGCAGGCTATGTTCATCTGCATCTGTCTTCTCATCCGTTCGCACTGAAATATTTTGTCAGTTTTGTTGAAAAGAATATAACGGAGAACTTATAAGTGAATAAACAAGTGATGGCCGGAAAGGCTATAGAGTGCAGGAGTCATCAGATTATCGACCGGGCTCTCAGGCGGTTTGGGTATGGTGGCGGGGATGATGAAAAGGTGATAGTACGCCGTGTTGTTCATGCAACTGCAGAGTTTTCCTTTTCAGAAAACCTCTATATTCATTCGAATGCGATTACACGTGGGGTTGCGGCTCTTGGTGCAGGCAGTCGACTTATTTGTGATGTGAGAATGCTTGCAGCAGGATGTACCCATTCACCTTTACCGGTACAGTGTGCGCTGGATGTAGCGGGTAACGCTGAACTTGCGACTAAAAAAGGAATCACTCGCTCCTCTGCAGCATTTGAGCTGTTGGAAGATCAGTTGGATGGAGCTATCATTGCAATAGGTAATGCCCCGACTGCGCTTCGTACAGTGATTGCGCTTTGCACCGCTCCAAAAGGGCCATCACCGGCCTTAATTATCGGTATGCCAGTTGGATTCGTTGATGCAAAGGAGTCCAAAATTGCTTTGAAAACTTCGGGTCTTGTGTGTATCACCAATACCAGTCGCAAAGGGGGAAGCCCCGCAGCAGCAGCTGTTTTCAATGCTCTATGTACCTTATATAAAGAAAGGAGCAGGGTGTAACTACCCTATCTGTGAAAAACCGTATGAAACTGCTCGAGAGAAAAATTATTACTGATCATATAAAGGGACCAATGGACCCATCCCTTCCCGCGATTCTTCTCGCTGCGTTTGGAAGCAATTCTGAAGCCGGACGCAGCACCTATGAAAAGATCGATAAGGCGTTTGAACAGTCGTTTCCGGACCACCGTCGTATATGGGGGTTTACCTCCAAAACGGTGAAAAAGAGGATGAGTGAACGTAATACTCCGATAGCTGACGTTTCGGAAGCACTTGAGATACTGAGAGCTGAAGGTGTGGAGTCGTGTGCTGTTGTACCGCTGTTTGTTATTCCAGGCGAGGAGTACGAGCGTATCACCGGGCTAAAGGTTAGTGGAATGAAGATTCACACTGCACTTCCTTTACTTGCCGGCGCACAGGATATCGAGAGGGTAGCTTCACTGTGCCTTTCGATGATCCAAAAGGATACAGCCACAATTCTTGCAGGACACGGCAACGGATCTGATTCCAGTCTTAATGCCCCACTGCTGTCACTTGAACGCCATATCCGCAAACAGTCTGAACACGCCTTTCTCGCAACATTTGACGGGGAACCGGGTGTTGCATCGCTTGAACAGTTTAGCTCACTTTCGGGGCAGAATAGATCGATTGATGTACTGCCATTACTAATGGTAAGCGGAGTGCATGTGGAGGATGATGTTCTGGGCGAGAAACCTTCATCGTGGAAAAATATCCTTGGCGATTATGAGTTGAGTATTCTACCATCACTGGGGATGCATCCCGGAATACAACAAGTTTTTATTGACCATTGCAGCGCGGCACTTGATACCCTCACCAGTCGAAAAGCATTTAAACCACAGAACGGGCACTTCTATGCAGTAGGTGTGGGACCTGGTGCGCCGGATCTTCTGACAAGGCGGGCTGAGACTGTAATCAGAGCTGCGGATGTAATTATTGCCCCTAAATCTGCAGTAACCACCGAAAGCTTAGCATTGGAAACCGTTGCTGATTGTTTACGCCCTGATCAGCAGATTCTGGAGCATGTGTATTCGATGTCACGAGATCTGACCCGGACAATGGAAAACTGGTCGCAAATCGCCAGAAAAGTAAAAGAGTACTGTAATGAAGGGAAAAAAGTTGTACAGATCACGCTCGGTGATCCTCATCTTTACAGTACCACCGCTTATCTGATGAGTATGCTTAGAGAGCAGATGGATGAAACGCTTCTTCACATTATACCGGGGATCAGCGCTTTTCAGGCAGCTGCGGCTTCATTTACCGAACCTCTTACGAGTCAGGAGGACCGGATGATACTCATGAGTGCTCAGGATATGGATGCTGTAAGTGACGCGCTTGAACGGTGTGAAACATTGGTTCTGTACAAATGTGCTTCAGTGCTGGATCAGCTTGCCACTTTGCTTGAACAGAAGGGGCTTATCGATCAGGCAAGGCTGGTTTGTTACGCTGAACAGGAACAACAGCTTGTCTTTAACGATATTCGTGATGCGGTGCATACGGCAAAAGGATACATGGCTACAGCAACGATCCATGTGCGGCGCAAGAGCTGGGCTGTATGAACGGTGTGCAGGGAAGAGGGCGCACCGGTTACACCACCGGATGCTGTGCTGCAGCAGCTGCCAAGGCAGCAGCACTGGCACTATGCAAAAAAGAAACGGTGAAATCGGTAACAGTTGCCCTTCCTGAATGCAGGACAGTTCAAATTACTATTGAATCAGTATGGTTTGACAGTACAAAGGGGGGCGCGTCGGTTAGAAAAGATGCCGGAGATGATCCCGATTCTACTCATGGAATGCTTGTTTCTGTTGAGCTGGAGCAATCTGATGAAAATCGTTTCTATGCCGGGGAGGGAGTAGGGACTGTAACACTGCCAGGTCTCACCGTCGCGGTGGGTGAGCCGGCAATAAATTCTATGCCACGACAGATGATTGTGCAGGCTATACAGTCGGTAACCAGAGAAAAAATGAGCATAACAGTGTCGATCCCCGGGGGCGAGGCAGTTGCAAGTCGAACATTTAATCCACGTCTTGGAATAGAGGGTGGACTTTCTATACTTGGCACTACCGGTATAGTGCGCCCCTTTTCAACAGATGCTATCGCTGAGACGATCAGGTGTTCACTGAGCATCGCTGCTGCACGGGGAGTTAAAGATCCTGTTCTGGTTCCCGGTAATATCGGGCGTAATGCCGCACTAAAGATCTTTCCTGGCAGCAAGAATCGAATTGTTGAGGTTGGAAATGCCTGGGATAGTGCAATGCAGCGTATTGGTGCGTTTGGTTTTCGTAGCTTTACTGTGGTCGGTCATCCGGGAAAGCTTGTAAAGCTTACACAAACAGTGGGGGATACCCACTCGTCACGATCTCTTCGGGCGGTTGATATACTCAAGAACTATCTGCTGGATACAGGAATCTCTGTAACTGAAGATCGTATCACCACCGAAGACCTGCTTCTATCACTCGATTCGCCCGTTCGTGAAAAGCTGCTTAAGGACGCGTGTGCACAAATCGCACTATCACTTGATAAGGCTGTGAAGACAGCTGCTGCAGTAAAGTGTCTCTGTGAAGAGGTGGTGCTGGTATCCATGAGTGGGGAGGTAATCTCAGGATGGAAAAGAGGTACAAAAATTGAATAGAGGGTGGTATTTTACAATCGCAGGGTGCGGTCCCGGGTCAAGCGATTATCTTACACAGGCGGTTAGCAACGCTGTAGAGGAGAGCGAAATCGTTGTTGGGTCAAGGCGTTTATGTGAACTATTTACATCCTTTAAAGGAGAGATAATTACCACATCCGATCTGAGCCATGTTAAAAGTGTGATTGATTCAGCTCGTAAAAAGGGCCAAAGGGTTACAGTGCTTGTTTCAGGAGACCCGATGGTGTCAAGTCTTGCGACTCCTTTAAGAATTGCCTATCCTGATGAGTATCGTATTGTTAGTGGAATAAGTGCCGTGCAGGTAGCAGCCGCAGCTGTGGGTGTTGATTGGACCAGCGCAGAGATTCTTTCGGCTCATGCTGTGACCAACGCGGTGGATTACGATCTGCTTTTGAGAAAAGGCGCATTGATCCTGCTTGCGGGTAACAGAAAACATATCGCATGGATAAACTCACTGCATCAGGCGCTAAAGGATAGTTATACACTTTTTATCCTTAAAAATCTAACACTTAAAACTGAATCGATAGACGTTTATTGTGATGCAAATATAACTGAAGAGATTATTGCAGGGCTTACCATTCTTATTTGGAAAAGAGCGAAGGAGAAACAATGAAACTCTATTTTGTAGGAGCGGGGCCGGGTGATCCGGAACTGCTCACGCTAAAAGCAGCCCGCCTGCTCTCCGAATGCGTCTGCTGTATTTATGCCGGATCACTTGTTCCCGAGACGGTAACTGGTATGGTGAATAAGGATGCTGTTCTTTATGATTCCTCGCGTATGACACTTGATCAGATTATTGCTACTATGAAAAGTTATGCTGATAAGGATTGTACGGTGGTGAGGCTTCACACCGGAGAACCGTCATTGTACGGGGCTATCGGTGAACAGATGGCACGACTGGATGCCTGTGGTATAGAGTATGAGATCGTTCCGGGTGTCTCATCATATCAGGCAGCTGCTGCAGCACTCAAATGTGAACTTACCGTCCCCGGTGGATCACAGACCGTAATTCTTTCAAGGGTTGCCGGAAGAACACCTGTTCCAAAAGAACAATCCCTTGGGAATATCGCACCACTAAAAGCTACTCTTTGCCTTTTTCTGTCGGTTGGTGCAATGGATACAATTGTTAAAGAACTTTCTCCTCATTACGGCAGTGACTGTCCTGTTGCTGTGGTGATGTATGCATCCCGGAAGAATCAAAAGGTAGTGAGAGGTACTCTCATTACTATAGCTGAGCAGATTGCAAAATCTGATATAAAGAAAACTGCTATGGTTATTATAGGGGAAGCATTGAGTGGTAGTCAATCGGAATCGTACCTGTATAACAAATTTTTCTCCCATGAGTATCGTGATGCGCAGTCATGAAGAGTTCATGGTGAAGGTAGCAATCATTGCTCATAGTCCGCAGGGGGCGATGATTGCAGAGCAGGTCTGTTCCCGCTTTTCGGGAGCGGTACTGTATCTGCATAAGGATCTGCAACCGGTTTTTGGCTCTCTACCTTTTGAGTCGATCTTTGAGCTCATCTCTTCTTCCTTTAACAAATACAGCGGAATAATCTATATCGGCCCATCAGGTGTGATCGTACGGGCTATCGCGCCTCATATCAAAAGTAAGCTCAGTGACCCTGCAGTTGTATGTGTTGATGCAGCAGGGTTATGGTGTATGTCGATTCTTTCGGGGCATGAGGGGGGAGCCAATGAATTAACTGTTGCGGTAGCAAACGCAACAGGTGCAGAGCCAATCATCACCACCACAACTGAAGCACTAAAACCCTACTACATAGGGGTGGGATGCAGACGGGATACATCAAGTGAAAATATTGTTGAGCTTATCCATGATGGACTAAGCCAGATTTCGCTTACACTCGAATCTGTAAGATATATCGCTTCATCGGTTATTAAATCAAACGAGCGGGGACTTATTAAAGCAGCTCTGTCCTGCGGAGTGCCGTTGCGTTTCATACCCGACTGGTGTATAAGGCAGTTTGCAGGAATGGTAACTGTTTCAGAGCGGGTGATGTCACAGTTTAATTTACCGGCAGTCGCGGAACCATCAGCACTTGCCGCAGGAAGGAACACAACATTAGTACTCAAACGCATTCAGAAAAACGGAGTGACCGTTGCGATAGCAAGGGAAAACTCTACCTGGTCGGAATAGGTCCGGGCAATAAACTCGACAGAACACACAGGGCAGAAAAAGCTGTCCTTGATTCCGATATCATCGTTGGCTATGCGCCCTATCTTGAAAGTATCGCTGATCTTACATCTGGTAAACAGTGCTATTCAAGTGGCATGCGAAAAGAGATTGAAAGGTGTACCGGTGCTGTGGAGTATGCCTGCAACGGCCACACTGTATCGGTGATCTCTTCGGGTGACAGCGGAATCTATGGTATGGCTGGTTTGGTGCTTGAGATTCTTCACCGAAAAGGGCTAGACATTCCCGTTGAGGTGGTGTGTGGTGTAAGCGCGGCAAATGCAGCAGCTGCAGCGCTTGGGGCCCCACTTATGAATGATTTCGCGGTGATAAGTCTTTCAGATCTTCTTGTGCCACTGGAGAGGATAAAAAAGCGGTTGGAAGCACTTGCGGCTCTGGATATGGTCACAGTGATCTATAACCCTAAGAGTAAAACAAGGACTGAACCGTTTGAGATGATGGTTTCGATCTTCAGTGCACACCGGAGCGCTGAGACTGCCGTGGGAATTGTGACAAAGGCAAGCAGCGAAGATGAAGAGGTGGTGACAGTTACAACTCTGGGGAAATTGAGAGAGTGCCAAATCGGGATGAGCACTACGATAATTATTGGCTCTGGTGATGTAGCGCTTCTGGATGGGCGAATGGTTTCATTGCGGGGATACAGGCTGGATGGCAACAGAGCAGATCATGAATAGAAGCGTGCTTGTGGTTGGGGGAGTTGCAGAAACGGAATCGATCGTTACTGGCTTAGAAGAGGTCGGTGCAAACGTTGTTCTCTGCACTGCTACTGATGAAGTTTTCCCGACTCTTCATAACTCGGCTGCAGTTAGGATCTCAGGAAGGCTTAACACCGAAGGTTTTGTAGCTCTGATCAAAGAGCAACATCCGGTGTGTGTGGTGGATATAACTCACCCCTATGCTACTGAGGTGAAAAGTACTCTCACTGAAGCGTGCGGAATGTGTGGGGTTAAGCTTATTCGTTACGTGCGTCCCGCGACCACTGTTAAGGAAGCTACTGATATAATGGTAGTTTCTTCACATGAAGAAGCAGCAAGCCTGGCTAAAGGTTTGAGTGGAACAGTACTTCTTACTACCGGTGCCAATACGGTTGCACTATACGCTTCGGTATTCATTCAAAAAGGTATACCCTTTTATGCCCGGGTTCTTTCACGCAAAGAATCGGTTGATGCCTGTAGTAAGGCAGGGTTGAGTGAAAAGCAGATTGTCACAGGCAGGGGGCCTTTTTCGGCAGAGGAAAACAGAAGGCTTATAACGGAGCTGGGAATTGAAACGCTTGTTACCAAAGATGGTGGAGTATCCGGTGGGTTACCGGAAAAGGTGAGCGCGTGCAGGGCTTGCGGGGCGAAACTTATAGTTGTAGAGCGACCACAAGAGCCCCGGGGTTCGTTTTCAGAGATTGAGGAAGTGATAGATGCGGTGTTTAAGGTGATGGGGCGGTAGGGAGCGCTGTTTTCCTACGCTCACCCTGAGTGATCACTGAGTTTTTACCATATTGCATAGAGGTTGAAAGCCGGTCCGGGGCTCACTGTAGCTATTGTGTCTGAAATATATAGAGATAAATGTTGGTTGATCTCGCATTTTTTATGCTTCAAAAGGTTTTGTAATAGCATCTCTTGCTCTCTTTTATTTAACCAAAATAGGGCGCTAAAGAATAAAAAGAGCATAAATATAGCAAAAAAGGCGTTATTTGCTCTCTTGCAAAAATGCATTGTCAGCTCTTAGGGGTTGACATCACCACCCTTGTTACCTATATTATCCCCATGAAACAATCACCAGATCCCGGAACCCTACCCCTTCCGGCCATAAAAAACTATCTGGATTACAGGTCTTACCTTAAAGACTGTCTTCAGTGCTCAAAAGAGTGTGGCAGGAAAGTGACCAACAGAAGCTTTGCACAGGCAATTGGGATAACCTCCTCATCCTGGCTCACTTCGGTTTTACAGGGTGAAAAAGGAATCCGAGTCAAAACAGCAACAGCCATTTCACAGTTTCTCAATCACAACTCCTGGGAAGAGCGGTTTTTCATGGCGCTTGTTCTGTTTAATCAGGCTCAGAGTATCGAAAAACGCAACAACTACTTTGCTCAGCTAAAAAGTCTTCTAACCCATAAGGGTTACAGCGCATCTAAAATTCTCCATACCGATCAGTATGAATTCTACTCTAAATGGTACTATAGTGCTGTCAGATCTATACTGGGGATGAAGAAGCTCGGTGATGAGTATGAAACCATAGCACGTCTGGTAACACCCTCAATTACAACACGACAGGCCAAAAAATCTGTAAAGCTTCTTAAGAAACTATCCTTTATTCGGGAGAATAAAGAGGGGTACTATGAGCTTACAGATAATGCTATCTCAACGGGTTTAGAAGTTCGCTCACTTGCTGTAGCTAATTTTCAAAGAGAAACAATGAGCCTTGCAATGGAAGCTCTTGAGCGTTTCCCTTCACACTCAAGAGATATCTCTTCTCTGAGTGTAGGGATCTCACGCAGTAGTTTTGAAAAAATACGCGCGGTATTAACCGAGTGCCGGAAACAAGTGATAGAGATAGCCAACAATGATGAAGATGCCAATCAGGTCTTTCAGTTAAATCTTCAGCTCTATCCATTATCCAGAACGCTTAATGAAGAGGATCAACAATCATGAAGCGACTATTACACTATTCCATACAGTTCGCGCCAGCTCTGTTCTGGTTTTTTCTTTCGTGTAATTCTCCTCTGAGTGGCGGGAACAGTTCTGAAACTACCAACGTAGCGATTGTCACCCAAAACGGAGAACCTGCCGAATTCGCGAAGGTGACATTTGTTCATTCAGACTGGATCAGTAAAACACTGCAAGGGATATCACCTGTTATTGATACTGTTAAAGCAGATGATAGGGGAACTATCACCACTGGATTATTTCCTGAGGAAGTGTATAATATTCAGATTGACCATCACAACTCAACCCTTTTTATCCCTGATTTCTCTGTGGAAGGTAAGGTTTTGGACACACTTTTTCTTCAAAAGAGCGCGTCACTTAGTGGCGCTGTAGGCCATAGCGATACGGTTTCTGCTTCTATCCATCTTACAGGGACATCTTACAAAAGCAGTATTTGTAGTGAGGGAACTTATTTGTTTGAAAATATCAGTCCCAGATCCTATTCTCTTGTCGCGAAATCAGATGATGGCAGAGCTACCATTATAGGGAGTCAATTACTGGAAGCCGGAGCTCGGGTTGAAGCCAGGGAGGTCCCACTCTCTTTTTCCGGTTTTTTACTTGATGATTTTGAGGATGGAAATACCAAAAGCGCCCTGGGGGAATTTACAGGTGGTTTCTGGTACTCCTTCATGGATACAATTTTGGGAGGTAATTCACAACTGCAGTGGAGTGTTGAGCCTGATGAGGATGGCTATGCGCTGAAATCAGAAATAGCGCTGGACACAACCCCTGATGCCTGGGCGGGAATAGGGTTGGGTTTAAGTGACTGTGGGTTTGAATTTGACCTTACCGCCTTGGAATCAATCTCTTTTAGGGCAAAGGGTACAGGAACAGTGCGTCTCAGTATAGAATCTTCCACCGTTGATTCTATCTCACACTGGCCCCATTTTGGGTACACAATCGACCTGCAACCCCAATGGGTAAAGTACACCATTACAGCTGATTCCCTCGGGGTGTTAAAAAATACTGAAGTTTGGGACTCGGGGATTACCTGGAAGCAGGCAGCACAAAGGATTACAAGAATAGAGTTTGAGGCTTCAGGCTATTACAGCGAAACACCTCTGATAGAGTTTTGGATTGATGACCTTCGAATAGAGGGCGTTACACTTGAAGAGATTTTATTGCAAATGGAGAATCAATAATTGTTAGAACCCTTTTCCTTCTAGAGGAGCAGATAAAATGAAAGTAAAAATTCTTTTTAGTTTAGCACTTCTTATTTATCCTGTAATTATAGTGGCACAAACGAATCTGCTAACCAATGGGGGGTTCGAAAATGAGATGGAAAACTGGACACATTTGGTTGCTGGAGATGGAGAGGCTACCTTCAGTTTGGAAACCACAGATGTTCAGTCAGGAGCAAATGCATTAAATGTGGAGGTTGAAAGGGCCGGAACCGATGCATGGGACATCCAGAGCATACATTCCGGATGGGCCTCAGTACAGGGGCAGGAATATACACTTACCTTTTATGGAAAAAGTCCCACCGGAAGCAGCTTGCGGATGGTACAACAGAACAGCACCTATTCATCCAGGGATTTCGCGCTAAGTAACAGTTGGGAAGAACACAGCTGGACTTTCACTGCCCAGGAAGACGACTTGCAGCTAAAGATTCACTTTTTTGAGTCTGGTACTTTTCTGGTCGATGAATTTGTAATCAGCGGAGAGGACAACGCGGGTGGTGCTATCCCTATCACTATAGATCCATCTTCAAGATATCAGGAGATGGTTGGTTTTGGTGGTGCGCTTACCTGGCACTCCGACCGTATCACCAGAAGTCCTCATAAGGAGGAGTTGTTTACCTTGCTCTTTGAGGAGTTGGGAATGGATGTCCTTCGCTTAAAAAACTGGTATTATCCTCAAGACTATCCAACAAGTAAATCTTCTCAAACTATGGAAGTAGATTGGTTTAGGCCTCATTTTGTTGCTGCACAGGAGCTTTTTGAAGAGGCCAAGAGCAGAAACCCCGAAATAGAGGTATTACTCAGCTCCTGGGGACCACCTTCCTCTCTAAAGAGCAACGATGATCTTAGTGAAGGTACTTTGAAAAAAGACGATTCAGGTAATTTCATGTACTCTGAGTTTGCTCAGTATTGGGTCGATGTGCTTGATAGCATCGGCTTTACACCAGATTACATAAGCATTCAGAATGAACCAGGTTTTACAACTGAAAATTGGACCACCTGTGCCTGGCGACCTACAGAAACCTCAGAATTCCCCGGGTTCGATATCGCTCTTGACAGTGTGTATGGACGGATCAGCGGCAGATCAGATGTACCTAAAATCATTGCCCCCGAGACAGAAAACATCGGACAGGCTATTTGGGATAACAGTATAAATACATTCAGTTCAATGAATGAACCTTTAAGTACAAAAGATTATATCGATGCCTATGGATACCATATTTATAATTTCTACAATGGACCGGGAACAATTGACGCGGATCTTCTCAATATGATCCGTGATGATTTCGGCAACAAACCAAACTGGATGACAGAGTTCTCTTCAACCAATTATGACTGGCTGGCTACCGCTCATACAATTCAGCAAAACCTTCTGGAGGCCAACACATCTGCGTATATTTACTGGGAGCTAATGTGGGATGAGGAGAGCGATCAGGCAATGATTGCAGTTGATACAGACGGTAATTATCAGGTTCAAAGCCACTACTATACAATCAAGCACTTTTCAAAATACATTCACCAAGGGTACCACCGTATTGCTTCAAGTGGCGCTACAGGTCAGCTTTCTGCCTCATCTTTCATTTCACCCGATGAAACCTCAATCACAACGGTGCTTGTAAACCGTTCACCTTTGTCTCAGGAACTCACGTTATCGCACGCTGGAGTAGGTGTAAAGAGCGTAAAAGGTTATCAGTCGGTTGAAGATCAATGGTTCACTTCTCTTTCAGGCATAGATCTTGGTGAAGATCTGGTTGTTCCAGGTCAGTCCCTGACAACTCTGGTAGTTGAGCTTGGTGATACAACAGTTTCAGTAGTACCCCGTAACAGTGGTGTCAGACGTACATCCGTCTCTCCCTCTAATGAGGAGTGGTCACTTTTTTCAATTCGTGGGGAACTGGTTCGCAGAGGCACAGGGCAGAACATAAATTTTAACAATCTTGCAACAGGACTTTATTGGCTGCGTGTGGGACGGGAAAAACCAAGAGCTGTGAGGATAAACTTGGATAGGAACGTAATTGAGGTGGGTAATAAAAAGATAAAAGTCAGGTAAATGTAAGCAGAAGTGATAGTGTGCAAGGTAGTACGGGCCGCTATAGGGGCCCCAACACTACACCCTTTTTTTCAGGGCAAGGAAACCAGTGCGGTGGTCAAAGATGGCCTCCGCATCGCACTGAAGAACGGCAAAACAAGGATAGTGAAGGTTAAAAAGGGGGGCTTCATAAAAGCTCCCTCAATATAATGACCTCATAGTACTGATAATTGAGCAACGCCCAAAACATATCCGGATGCAATCGTAGATTTTTTACATGTTGTAGTTTTGGTTTGCTGCTCTCCGGATAATTTTAAAAATTTTCTGGAGATGTATGCTGTGAACAAATTCCACTTTTTGGATATGAGTGATGAACCCTTATACTTCACAGATGATTGATGAGTGAATGCCACCCAGTTGGTAAGGAATTTTCTCCAAATCGCACTTCCGGCACTCCAAATCGTACTTCCGGCACTCAAAATTGCACTTCCGGCACTCAAAATTGCACTTCCGGCACTCAAAATTGC
>JARUKZ010000035.1 GCA_029688955.1 Chitinispirillales bacterium ANBcel5
CACTCTTAAAGTGTAGAAATAAAGTAAAGAAAATAACAGCGACAATAGCCAAAGGAAGGCTGATCTTCCATACACAAATATTTGAAACTGTATTGTCGATTCCAAACCAAAAAACCGACATAACAAACGAAGTTAGTAAAATGAAAAAAGTAACGATCGTCTTTTTTTTCTCATTCACATTGTACTCCAATTTTTAAATGTTAAAATGATCTATCAGCAAACAAAATCCCAGTAAAATCTTATGAACGATACAGCGTGTTTCTTTTAATTGGAGTAAAGAAAATTACTTAACCCATATTTTGGAAAGATACCTACTCTGAGAAAAATAACTAAATGTTGGAGCCGAAAGTACATTGTTTGTAACAACTTACGATTTATTAATATTTATAGTCTTACATATAATATACTGCAAAATCAAGAAAGATTAAAAAAAAAGTAAGTTTAGCTGATATCTTCCCGAAAAGTTACAGTTATTCAAACTGAATGCTGAGTGTTTTTTCTTGTTTAAGAAAAAAAATTCGTGTATATTTTTACGTGAAATTTAGTTGTGTTATCAATTTTCAATAAACTCAAACTAAATAGTAAACAATACTTCTACTTCTAATCCACACGTTGTTATTGTATGCATGAATTTAAAAAAAATAAAAACAGTTGGACTTTTCTAACTAACCATACCCATGTTTTACTGTGCCTTGCGCGTAAAAACACGGTTCGGGTGCGTGAGATTGCTTTAGAGGTGGGGATAACGGAGCGATCTGTTCAACTTATAATTTCAGATTTGGTTGATGCCGGATATATTGAGCGAAAACGTGAGGGAAGATGTAATAGTTACAGAATAAACGGAACGCTTAAGCTCCGACACCCATTAGAGCAACACAAGAGTATAAATGAGGTGATAGAGTTACTTAAATCTTCTTCAGAACATACCGATATAACTGAGCCCGAAGTTGAGTCAAATTAAAAGGAAGGTTAACAAAACATGAAAAGATGGTTTGTGCTTATAGCAGGAGTGATGTGTCAAACTGCTCTGGGAGGGATTTATGCCTGGAGCACATTTGTACCTCATTTTGTAAACACCTATAATCTGACCAATGCACAATGCGGGCTGATTTTTGGTGTTATGGTTGCAACTTTTACGGTCGCAACCCTGCCTGCAGGAAGTCTTCTTGTTAAGGTTGGTCCACGTATAACGGCAGGAATCGGAGCACTACTTTTTGCTGCAGGTTATGTACTGTCCTCTTTTTCCGGAGGAAATTATCTGTTTTTGATTGCCAGTCTTGGAATAGTAGTAGGTACAGGTATCGGTTTTGCCTATGTGTGCCCGCTTACGGTGGGCATGAAATGGTTTCCTGAGAATAAGGGTCTTGTGACCGGTATTTCGGTAGCAGGATTTGGAGTAGGAGCGATACTTCTCTCCTCAATTGCTGAGAGACTTCTTCTTACAATGGATGTACTATTGGTGTTTCGTATAATTGGACTGATTCTCGGGGGACTGGCATTTGTATCGGCAATGTTTATGAGTGAGCCATCTAAGCAGAAAAATTCCGGCCAGGGTGTTCAGTCAAAGGTTAGCATACGAGCCTATCTGTTCTCTTCGCAGTTTCTGCTTATCATCTTTGCGATGTTTGCAAGTACTTTTGCAGGGTTACTAATCTCGGGAAATCTTAAACCGATGAAGCTTAGTTTAGGGCTTAGTGATGCTCATGCTACCCTCACCATTTCGCTTTTTGCTATTGGAAATACTATTGGAAGACTTGTTTGGGGACAAATACACGATCATTTAAAATCACGTAATACGGTTGTTATCTCACTTCTCTATCTTGGGGTATCGGTTCTGCCTATTTTATGGGTGAGGGGGCCTACAGGGGCATTTCTTACATCTGCACTGGTTGGGTTTGGTTTTGGTGCCAGCTTTGTGGTGTACGCTTCATCTGTGGTAGAGAAGTTTGGGGTCGACCTCCTTCCGCGTCTCTATCCGATATGTTTTATGGCATATGGTTTTGCAGCCCTGATAGGTCCCGCAGTGGGTGGATGGATGGCTGATCTTTCCGGCTCCTATTCATATGCATTAATTTCAAGTGCCGGAATTGTGTTTTTTGCACTTGCACTTATTTATATTGGTTTTTCCAAAAAAGGGACGGGTCAAACTGCTGATGAACCACTTGAAGCTGTCACTTCAGAAATGTAGCTGTTACTACAGGCAAATTATTCATCGGTATGATCGGTTTTACTACTTATTTACAGCAGGGTTTCAAATCGAGGAAAAAGGAGTAAAATGATGCAGCCATTGGTAGGTATAATTATGGGTTCTGTCTCTGACTGGGAGACTATGAGCCATGCTGCCCAAATCATGGAGGAGATGAAAGTACCTTTTGAAGTTGAGGTTGTTTCTGCTCACCGTACCCCCGACAAACTATTTGAATATGCAGAGAGTGCAGAGGCTCGTGGTATAGAAGTTATAATTGCGGGTGCTGGTGGTGCTGCTCATTTGCCTGGAATGACTGCATCAAAAACCCCAGTGCCAGTACTTGGGGTGCCGGTGCAATCCAAAGCTCTAAACGGTATGGATTCACTTCTTTCCATTGTTCAGATGCCAGCGGGGGTACCGGTTGGAACAATGGCCATAGGCCGTTCAGGGGCAATTAATGCTGCTCTTCTCGCCGTCTCGATTTTGGGCAATAAACATACCGAGTTTCGCAATGCATTGAATGAATACAGAAAAAAACAGACCGACACTGTACTGTCCAAACCTGACCCAAGGGCTAAATAATGAACATTGGAATTCTCGGTGGTGGGCAACTTGCCCGTATGCTTGCCCTGGCCGGACATCCTTTAGGGGCCAATTTTACCGTTCTTGATCCTGCAAAGGATGCCTGTGCAAAAGCGGTGGCTAATCATGTGGTTAGTGCCTATGATGATCGTTGTGGGTTAAAGCAGTTTTCTGAATTAGTGGATATAGTTACCTACGAATTTGAAAACATCCCTGCTGAAAGTGTTAGTTTTCTTAAGGGGGAAGTGCCGGTGTATCCTTCATCAGATGCTTTGGCTGTGTCCCGTGACAGGCTTATCGAAAAGAGCCTTTTTCGTGAGTTGGGTATCCAAACGCCCGATTTTGTCGCCATAAATACTGCAGACGATCTCCCGGGAGCATTAAAATCCATAGGATTTCCAGCTGTATTAAAATCCCGGACTCTGGGGTATGATGGTAAAGGACAGGTCGTACTAAATAGCACTGAGGATATTGAAAATTCATTTGAACGGCTAGGTTCTGTCCCCTGTATTCTGGAGGCATTTGTCCCTTTCACAAGAGAAATATCTGTCATCGCTGCTCGATCCCGCAATGGTGAAACGGTCTTTTATCCGGTGAGTGAAAATACCCATAAAAAGGGTATCTTACATCTCTCAGTATGCAAAACTGATGATCCGATGCAAAGTGTGGCTCAGGAGTACTGTAAAAGTTTGCTCGATAAATTAAACTATGTGGGAGTATTGGCGCTTGAGCTGTTTGATGCCGGAGGAAAACTACTTGCTAACGAGATTGCGCCAAGGGTACATAACTCGGGCCACTGGACCATTGAAGGTGCCCAAACAAGCCAGTTTGAAAACCATCTCAGGGCTGTACTGGGGTTGCCTCTGGGTGATGCATCTGCAAGGGGGCACTGTGCTATGGTAAATTTTGTAGGCCACACTGCCGATTTAGAGAAGGTATTGAAAATTCCTGGTGCTCATCTCCATAACTATCAGAAAAAAAGCAGGCCTGGTAGAAAAGTAGGGCATGCAACTATTCTTACAAGCAGCGAAGATATGTTCAACACAAGTCTAAACGAGTTGTTAGCTCTGACATAAAACGCTGGAATCTAAGGTAAAGGGACTTTCTCTTCTTGAAAACTACAGAGACCATAAAGGTGCCATGGTATGGCCTGCTCCTGGCAACTCTTTTATAGATTAGCTAACATCTTCTTAATCTTCTATGGTCACGGCAGGTAAGTCAGAGTTATCAATCCAAAATTTTACCATCCTTATAATGGATGTAGTTGGATAGCATCATTATTTAGCTCGTTTCACAGTCTTGTTCTGATAGAAGAGGGCATTTGGGTACTATCATTTAATGAAGCTCTATTCATAACCAAAAAAGGGAGTTTTGTACAGAGGTTTTGAGTGCTGGTCTGATGATAGCATTTTGCTAAACATGGCTTAGCGGGTAAAAACTAAGCAGGGGAGTGACCCTTGTTCCTGTGAATTTGGAACAAGGGTAAAAAAAAACTAAAGGTTAGTCAGATTCGAGTTCTTTTAAAAGCCGTTCGTTTTTCTTGGCTATGTTTATTTTAACTCCTACGACAGTACCAACCAGACCAATTCCAGCGAATATAAAAAGAAAGATGGGTAAAATAGATCTTCCTTCTTCGTTTTCTTCAGCAACAGCCGTTTCCTCTGTTGTAGCTTCCTCTTCATCTACAGCCGCTGCTAAATCGTTAGCCGACACTTGCTCCTCTTGTGCTACATCTGTTTTATGAGTAGCCTTGAGAACCAGATCGTCGATTCCGGGGACATTTAGTTTTTGCTCTGAGATGTTTTCATTAGCATCCCAATTGTGTGAAAAAATTACATCATCAGAAATGCTTACGACAAAGGGGTCATCGGTTTCTGATGCAAAATCCCGCAGTGATTCCTCCAGATCATACTTGACAACCACTGTTCCGACATATCGCCCTGCTGGATTAAAAAGCTGTTTTGCCCAGAAAAGAAAGTATCTGCCTCGTTCTCTGGTGTAGCCAAAATAGGTTTCATCGGAGTTACTTACAGTTCTGTACCATCTTTGTCCCGAGACATTGCGAGTGGCACGTATTGGAGAACGGCCGCGTATAACCTGGTTAATAAGAACACCATTTGAATTGGTACGCAGAATGGAGTTAATTGAGGGGTGTTCCCGTAGCAATGAGATAAAGTGCTGATCAACATTTCTTAGGTTAGTTGCACGGGTTTGCGGCATTTCGGCAATACTGTTAAGAATTACTTCCAGAGATGAAAAATGCTCCTCCATATCGCTTTTTATGTCTGAAGAAGCGGTGCGAGGTAAAGTCATCAGAAAGGTCAGCACAGTGAGAAGAAATAGCATAGAACGATGATAATGTCTCTGAGATTCGCAAACCGTGCCGATCTTGGGAATAACATTCATATACTGACCTCCATTTTATAGAAAATGTCAAGAATAGATCTTGTGATTTCCCGGTTAGCTGTGAATTGGTTATAGTATATAATAACTAACGCACAGCTTTAAGGCAACGAGTTTGGGCTGGTGGGCGACAAAAGAGTCGCACTTTTTGGGGTCAGTTTTCCTTTTTTTGGGCTAAAATAGAAGGTTGTTCTGTGCTTAGGCTATCCAGAAAAGTATCTATCTCAGCGATCTGATCATTAAGTCTCACTAAGCGTTCACCCTCAAGCTTTGGAGTTGCAATCATACGTTTTTTAAGAGGGTCCATCCAGGAGCCGTTAGGTCTCTTAAATCCAAAATGTAAATGTGGTCCTGTTGAAAGTCCTGTGCTTCCAACGGTTCCGATAACCTGTCGACTTTGAACTCTCTGCCCTCTTCTTACTGAGCGCCTGTGGAGGTGCAGGTAATAGGAGGTGTAATTGTCACTGTGTCTTACAGCAATGTAATTTCCATTGGTTCGGTTGTAGGCTGATTTAACCACAACACCTTCTGCAACTGCGTAAACCGGTGTTCCGGTAGCTGCTCGGTAATCTACCCCCCAATGCATACTTCGTACACCAGTAATTGGATGGCGTCTCATACCGTAAGGAGATGTAATATGCAACCGATCAAGAGGGTATCTGAGACCAGAATAAATAAGTGCCTCACCTTCTCTGGTATAGTGGGCAGTATAGGAAGATTTTGGATCGAAGTCTTCATATCGGTACGCTTCATGAGTTCCTGCTCTGACACCATTGTAGTGCGCATAAAGTACATGGCTTTCAATTCGTATTGAATCCTGAAAAAAACGCTCTCTAAGCAGCACCTTAAATCGATCTCCGGCGCGCGCATCGGTTCTGAAAGATATTTTGCACTGTAAAATTCCATTGACAACACCAACCATTGATCCGGGGATTTCCATAGCTCGAAGTGTTTGGTCAAGTGATGCTCCCTGTTCCAAAACACCCTCATAGATTCTATGTTCAATGGTTGTAGGGTGGTCGATGCGCTGATACACAAACTCGCCAGATCCATCATCTTTTAATCGATGCTCAACAGAGGGGTTGGGCTTGTAGGAAAAAGATACCACTCGTTCGGGTTCTGTAGAATCCATAAGTGCTTCAAATTTTTCTGCCACTCTGTGATTTACAATTTCAACTGTGTCTGTAAGTGTGTTAACAATTGCGAGGCTCATAACTGTGGAAATACCCATATCATCCAAAACTTGAAACATGCCCTGTCCGGGACCAATTTCACCCCTTCTGACATAGCGCAGATACGCTAAATCCTTTTTCACTAAATCGATCTCCCTGTTTAGGGAATCAAGGTATTCAGTAATTTCTGAAAGCTCTTGATCTGCTGTATTGCTTGCAAGTGATGGTGAAGAATTTAATCTGATTACTGTTATTGCAAGAATAACAGGAATAAACAAGGTAAAAACTTTGAGTATATTACCAACTTTTTTCTTTCTTTGTAACCTATATCTTCTCTTTTTAATCATAGGGCATACTTCGTTTTTAAATGTATATCGTACGTTTTGTTTCGGTTCTGAAAATATTTAATAGAAATAACCATACCAGTTAACGTCAACGTGGTTTGGACTGTGTATGATAAAAATATACAAATATTACACTATTTAGCAAATTTGAATACAACTATCTTTGGGACCGATTGTAATAAACGGGTACAAATATAGTATTTTTATATGCTTAGACTGAAAATTGTTCTCTGTACCAGGAAGGATATAAGATAATGCGCTTCAGACCATGTATTGATCTTCATCAGGGAAAAGTGAAACAAATAGTGGGGGGATCGCTTTCGGATGCCGATTCTGAGAAACTTATAACTAATTTTGAATCACCACGATCACCTGCGCATTTTGCTTCGATGTATTGTGACGATAAATTGTATGGCGGACACGTAATAATGCTTGGCCCTGGAAACGAACACGCTGCAAGTGAAGCGATTGCTGCTTTTCCTGAAGGATTTCAGGTTGGTGGTGGTATTAATGCTGAGAATGCAATGCGTTACTTAGATATTGGAGCATCACACGTAATCGTTACCTCCTATGTGTTTTTTGGGGGACATATTCAATGGGAACGGCTTGAGGAGCTGGTACGGGCTTTGGGTAAAAAGAGAATCGTTCTTGATCTAAGTTGCAGAAAAAAGGGTGATTCCTACGTTATAGTGACCGATCGATGGCAGGTCCTCACGTCTCAGACCATAAATGCTCAGCTGCTTGAAAAACTTGGCTCCTATTGTGATGAGTTCCTTATTCATGCAGCAGATATTGAGGGGCTCAAAGGAGGGGTGGATCAGGAGCTGATTGCACTGCTTGGAGAAATATCACCACTGAATGTTACCTATGCAGGTGGAATACGATCAATTCAAGACCTCGAGATCACAAAAGAGCTGGGGAAATCACGAGTTGATGCAACAATTGGCAGTGCTCTTGATATATTTGGCGGCACATTGCCTTATAAAGAAGTCGTTCAGTGGCATAACAGGCAACAAAACAAAGAACAGGCTTAAAAATGAAAAAAAGTACAACTATATTGAATGCTTCCTCTGCGTTAGCTTGTGCAGTAATTTTCTCTGTTATGATTTCTTGTGGGGGAGATAAATTGGTGCAGAAAAGCCATATTTTCTATCGTATGGATACAGTTACTGAAATAACTATCTCTGTTCCAAGGAGCTTTGATGTTCAAAAATTATGGGAAGATATCGATACGTATCTTGCAGTAAGTGAGAGAAGATTTTCTGTCACCCACAGCGATTCAGAGGTCAGGGTAATAAATCAAAGAGAGAGTGATAGTGTCGCCGTAGGTGAGGAACTTGCAGAGATGATAAGTGCTTCTCTTAAGTATGGCCAGGAGCTTCAGGGCGCTTTCGATATAACGATCTTACCGATTAAAGAATTGTGGGGTTTGGGAGAAAACAGTTTTGCATCAGCGCGCTCTATACCTGATTCGGCTCTTGTTCAAGAAACCCTTGAAAAGGTTAATTACAAGGGGGTTTCCCTTTCAAAATCTATGGATTCTGTTTATTTCGCGTCCTCTGAGTTAAAAATTGATGTAGGGGGGGTAGCTAAGGGCTTTGTTGTTGAAGAACTTCAAAAATTATTGGAAAAAGAAGGGGTGAACGACTACCTTATTGTTGCAGGAGGTGATATTGCCGTATCAGGAAGAAAAAAAGATGGCACACCGTGGGTAATCGGAATACAACATCCAATTGATCGTTCTGCAATGATCGGCAGAGTTGCCATTGATAGTGGTGCCATAGTTACAAGTGGAGATTATGAACGATACAGAGTTGTCGATGGTATCAAATATCATCACATCTTTGATCCTAAAACCGGTTATAGCTGTAATAAAAACAGAAGCGTAACTGTCTGGACTCAACGGGCCATTGATGCTGATATCTTAAGTACCGGGCTTTTCTGTATGGATAAGGCAGAAATAAAAGCCTATGTTGAAGCCAATTCTGATATTGAGTGTTTGGTCGTTGATGCAAACGGTGATATCTATGTTAGTGAAGGATGGAAAGATAAGGTTGAGTTGTTTTAGATTTCACCTTGTGCACCTTTGGCGCCAAGAGGTATTAAAACAGCTCAATAATTGCCCTGTCTTTTCTTGCATCAAGTTCTCTGACGCTCATTATGACTTCGATATTGCCTGAAGGGCCATCCTTAGTTAAAAAGTTATTATTGCTATAAATTGTATCTCCACTGAAATGTAGCTTTATGTACTCATTTTGAACCATTCTATGATCTGGTCTGATATACAGGGTATCATTAACAGTTCGGCTTACCTCAAACTCTTCTTCTATAGTTTTGCCAGTTTGTCTTCCATAAACTTTAATTGAGTGATTATCGATTCTAAAGTAGAGGCTTTGAAGGTTAAACCCTCTGCTCCGGTCACCTTCAGGCCTTCTCTGAGTTACTAAAATACCAGTTATCTGATAATAGCGGGGGCTAAAAAAGGGGTAAGCCAGAGTGATTAAAAATAAAATCAAGAGAGTGGCTTTTTTCAATTAATAACTCCTGGTAGTGTTTCATTGTAAAAAAAAAGCAGTTGCTCCAATTGGAACAACTGCTTATGTGCTGATCAACAGAGGAGGTATTTACTCATCATCCATCTCTTCAAGCTGTCTTCTCAGCTCTTCAAGTTCTCTGTCCAGCTCTTCTGCTTCTTCTCTGCTTCTATCATCGGTATGTGTAGTAGCTGCTCTTTGCGCACGAGCCCATGCATAGTTAACATCGTCTTCAACCTCTTCAAAGGATCTTGAGAAGAAGGTGTTACGCTGGAACTCATCCACAAACGTGTGGAATTCATCGATTTCGTTACTGAAGTTTTGCTGATGATTATGAAGGCTGTCGAGCTGTCCCAGTACAACTGCAGACTGACGTGCTTCACCCAGTTCGAGAACCCTGTTTCCAAGCTGTTCGTAGCTCGATCTTGTCCTTTGATAGTTAGATCTACGCTGGGACAATGCATCCTCAGAGGGTTTTTGATGAGTTTCAAGGTAGTTAGATGCGTCCTCAAGAAGAGAAGCAGCATTACCATCTTGACCCTGCATCATGAATGAATAAGACTGCAGGAGTTTACCTTCAGCTTTGAGCACATTGTTAGTAGCCACATCAACAAGTTTAGAACCAGCTTCTCTTAAATCAGCCCACTGACGAGCCTTTAGAGCGGTCCAACCAAGCCCCATAAGGGCGTCTTCATAATAGTAGCTGTTGCTTGGTACTTCCCTTAAAGCGGTTACCGCTCTTGCAAGGGCACCTTCAACACTGAGGTCTTCATAGAAGAGATATCCAAGAAAAACATAGGAGCGGTTAATGATCTCCTCCTCTGCTTTATTTCTTGGCTCAATTTGAATACAGTGCTCAAGATCACTGATCGCTCCCTGAATATTATCATTAAGCATATTCACTACTGCGGCAGAATGATAGGCGAAAACATAATCAGGGTGTCCTTCAGGGATTTGTGTAAAAAGCTGCCTTGCACGACGATAATCTGATTCTTGTATAGCAGCCTGGCCCATAATGTAGTGAGCATGGTATTTTAAGGAATCTGGTACACCAAGTTTATTGAGCTCATTAAACTGCTGTTGGACTTTGCCCCAATCCTGCTGGCGGTAGTATACTCTCATAAGACTGAGGTCTACATATGGAACGGTTACGCTTCTTGAAAAATCCGCTTTTGCCTGGGTAAGCGCTTCTTCGGCTGCTTCCTGCAAATCCAGCTCTTCCAAACATCTACCGATATATTTGCTAACCCAGTCATTAGGTCCAAAATCGGGATGTTCGAGTTTTATCTGCATAAAGATAATGTTAGCGTCCCAGTATCTGCCTTCATAGAATAACTCTCTTGCCTGATTATATGCCTGGTTAGGACCAAGGCTGATCAGACGAGCCATTTTACGGGCATAAATTTCTTCTCTGTGACGACCAATATCACTTCGTAAGTATACCGAAACCGGAGTTGCATCGCCTTCAGTCATATTGATCAGCTGAAAAAGTGCCTGAAGATCACGTCCTCCTGTAAAACTGGGAATGTTAAAACCAACCCCAAAACCGGTGTAATCGAGCCCGGTCTCATCGTTGAGGCCAATAAGACCATAAACATTACCCATTCTCATTACCCAAAAACCGAGTTTAGCAGTCAGATCCCAATCGGTTACAACTCCATCTTCAAAGTTTTTCCCATCAGCGAGAAAATCCTTCAAAGTGAAATCGACACTGCTTTCAATTCTGTTTTCCCAGTAATTAGAGATGAGTGAAAACCTTAGTCCTCTTGCATAGCTCTCTTCAGAATCATTTATAACGTTGATCAGGTTGTTTGTGGAAACACCGATCATGTGATCACCGATAAGCGGATTACGTAGCGCTCTGTAAGTTAGACCAATATCTGCACCGAAACCTGTACGAGTGTCACTATCGGGACTTGGAACGTTTTGAGTAATAAAGTTTACATTCGCACCAACCGTGAGGCGGTTCCAGATGTTGTTGGCATAGGTAAGGACAAAAAAGTTATTCTGATCGCTTATTGTTTGACCCGTTTCTTCAATTATGCCATCTATGACCCGTGTCCCATCATATGGGCTTACGCCAAGACTGTACCATGAGAGTCCTACAGCCTGATGTAATCCAAGTGGTACAGTCACACCCAGTTCAATTTTATTAAACTCACTTAATGTGTTAGAAAAGAGAAACCGCACAGATGTATAGTTCTCTTCATTAATGTTAGCAGGATTAGAAAGAGCCGAGCGAGATGCAAAAAGGTATCTCCATCTTTCAGTAAGCAAATGTTCGCCGGGAAGGCCGGCGGATCTAACTGAATTAAGAATTCCCATCCCGCAGAGGATTGTCAGGACAAGAATGGTCCTTGGGGTTCTACGGTTAATCATCATGGTTATATATCCTTATGAATTTAATAGTTTAAGCGCGCACCAAGATCTTCATTATCAGAGCTTTTTGTCTTGCAGCAAAGAGTCGGATCACTCTTAAAGTTCATACTCGTTCGTGGAGCAATGAAAGCCGGATCAAAAGAGAAATTTCCCGGTGGATAGGGATGTGGTGAGTAAAGATTGCGATAAAAATTATTATCCACAACCTGTACATTTTCCTCATGATCAAGCACTTTAAGACCGAATCTTTCATTATAAGCTACGACATTGTTTTCAATTATCACTTCAGAATTTCCACCCAGTGCAATTCCATGATTACCATTAAAAGCGATTGAGTTATGGTTTATTGAAGAAGCAGTGGTTCGCACATCCCAGCCCTGAATTCCCGAGCCGCGGTTAAAGGCGATGATGTTGTCTTCAATAACAGGCAAGTGTCTAACAGTAATAATACCTGTTTGCCAGTTATTAACTATTCTGCAATCTCTGATTTCAACACCCGGTCCGTCAGAGAAAATGCCGATGGTGCCATTTTTGATCTCAAAACCAGAAATTATGTTATTGCGTCCCATAGTAACTACAGTTCCTTTTCCACCGCCGTCGATAACAGCACCGAACAGTGAACGAGAAATCAAAGCTACCCCAGGGGCCATCAAAACATGCTCGCGATACACACCCCTCTCAACCCAAATAGTATCACCTCTTCTTGCATGGATCATAGCTTCGGAGATAGTACTTGCTTCAGCCGAAGGGACGGTAATGCTTGCTGCGTAAGTTTGTGAAAACATCAATAAACCTACAGCACACGATAGTGCGGTATAAATACCGATCTTCATAAATTAAACTCCCGTGTATGGTTATAAACGTTCAATATCAGTTTACCAATCTAGCACCAAGATTTTGGTGGTTTTTTCCCAGACCAATACTTTTTGATTCACTCATCAGGTTAAAATTCATACGCTGAGCATCGACAAACATCGGATCATGGGAAACGTTATCACCGGGAAGTGTACCGGTGAATTTTGTGTTATTAAAAAAGTTGTTACCGATCAGATCTATTCGCACCGTTTCATCAGATGCCCTGATGCCAAATTGGTCGTTAAGCGCGATAATGTTGTACTCTACAGAAATATCTGAATTTCCACCCAGTGAAATACCATGATTCTTGTTAAATGCAATAGTGTTATGACTAATTACTGCACTGGTTGTTCTTACGTCCCATCCCTGGATACCGGAGCCACTGTTATAGGCAATAACATTATCTTCTATTTTAGGTAGATGACCCACTGAGAGAATACCGGATTGCTGGTTATTCACGATAAGATTTCTTAGTATCGCCGCTTGCGATGAACTTGAAAAAACACCGATCGTTCCGTTTTTAATTTCAAAACCAATAATAACGGAACCAGTGCTTAAGGTCACAACGTTTCCTCGTCCACGTCCGTTTATAACAGCTTTGAATTGATTTTCTGCTCTAAGAATAACTCCGGGATTTACCTGGACCTCTTCTCGGTATATACCATCCTTCACTAATACCGTATCACCTCGTTTCGCAACACTCATGGCTTCAGTAATACTTGTAATACCTTCAGACGGTACGATAACAATGTCCGCATGTGCAAAAAACAGAAAGCAGATGCACATCAACAATGCGTATTGAAAGTGAGATTTGTGGTTCATACAACCCCTCGGTATCAGTTTATTCGATTAAGTAGCCAACTTCTCCGGAACCCGGTAACTTAATCATTCATATAATTTAATTTAGTTCTGACCTGTAGGCAACAAAATACCTTAATTATAAATCAATTTATGTTGTTCTTTATGGCAATGGCCTCTTAAAATGAAAATATTTATCCCATGCATATTTTAACTTGCTTGTAATCGATACCCTAAAATAGCGATCGAACCGATACTGGTATGAAGGATCCATATAACAGTTTATATGGCACCCCTCACAAAAGCTATATGTTCCCTCATTTTCCTTTGCACGTCTGCGCCTTTGCCCACTTAATCGATTAAAAAGGTCGCCGTCTACGGGCACCAGCTCTTCTCGATGATGATAACAGGGAAGTGCCATGGTATTATCGGGTAATAGTACTACAGTCGATGATACCGCACGACAGCGTGGAGCTTCTATCCGATTGCCTCCCCTTTGGCGCAACACTATATGTGCTTTGTTTAAATATACACCTCTTCGTTTTGAAAACTGTACTGCCTTTTGATGTATTTTTGAATCTAATTGATCGGCACTTTCGATTGCAAATACCGGATCAAGGATAATCATCACCTTCTTCTCTCTGGCTAAGCGGTATACCCCTTCAAAAAACTCGAGGTTTTCCTGAGTATAGGTGAAAAGTATATCAGGGATCAACCCCTTATCCAGAGCGACATCGATACTGGAAAGGACACTGTCAAAAGAATCACATCCTCTGATTTTATTATGTTGTTCGGCACTATCAGCATCAAGACTGAAATGCAGAAGATCGATTTTCCCTCTAAGGTTATCGACTTTTTTCTCAAAAATGGTACAATTGGTGGTGACTGAAGTTATATAGCCAAGCTTTTTTGCATAGGATAAAAAGTCGGGTAAAAGGGGGTGAAGTAGTGGCTCTCCACCAGTGAAATCTACAAATTTACACCCGGCTTTGCGTGCGTGTTCAAGATTTAAAAAGACTTCAGAGCTTTTGGCATCAGTCTTAGGTAACTGTTGCCAGATATCGCAGAAAGTACATCGTGCATTACATCGGTTTGTTATATAGTAGTGAAGAAGGATAGGTTTCACGAAGTTTTACCCTCAGCTCACTCTTCGGCTTTTCCATTCAATCTTTGAGCCGCTTACGAGCAGTAGGCCAAAGATAATAGTTTCTACTATCAGGAAAATATAATAAAGAGGGAATAAAGCAACCATTTCTTTAGCTTTAAAAGCTTTAAAACCTGATGCAACGAAAAGCCACGTTAAAAGAAAGTTTAACATTGCCACAACTTTAACTGAGAGGGGCAAAGTGTCTGGAATAATCGCCAGAAAAGTAACATTTTGGGCAAAAAACAGGAGGGCGAAAAACAACAGGCTCCCCCCGCCTCCAAGGCCTCCCCGAGCCCAGCGTCTGGCTTGATTTGAGAAGGATCGCAATGATGGGGATGGGTATGTAAATGCTTTGGGGCTAAAGGGGACCTGAGCCCTGGTTTTGTATCCGTTTTTTCTGAAGTGATACAGAAGTTGCCGGTCTTCGATTATGCTGTAACCAATTGATTTTTGCCCTCCAATCCTTAGATAGTTTTCTTTTTTGAAGATGATGTTGTTGCCCATGCATGAGCCGGTGATATGTGCGGCTGAAAAGGCATGAGCAAAGCAAAAAAGGGTTTCAAGCTGAAAGGATTCGAGCCGGGTCAATAGTGTACTTTTTTTCTTCTCGATTATTGATGTATGTCCAAATACAAAATCACACTCATGGGCCATGGAAGATACAAGCGATGAGACCCAGAGTGGATCAAACACCATATCTGCGTCAGTAAAAACGATTAGGTCTGTTTGAGACTCCAATACACCGAGATCAAGAGCTTGTTGTTTACTGGTCAGCTTAAGGGTTGGATCGATCGTTAAAGGGATAATTCTGGCAGAAAGGTTATATCGGGCACAGAGTTTTTTTAAAATTGAGCTACCTTCATCTGTTGAGTTGTCATCGATGAAGATGTATTCTATTTTATCATTATATTTTTGTTTGCTTAAAGAGCTAACCAGTGAAGGCAGTTTAGCTGCTTCATCTCTAAAAGGTATGATGACAGAAACCGGTGAGAGGGAAGCGGTGGATTTGTTTGGATTGTGCGCGCGGCAGTGATAAATCCAGTTAAGAATAGTGAATAAAGCTATAAAAAGGGTGTATAGAAGCAGTAGTATCGTTAAAAGGGTGATTAGAATTGTTAAATCGGGCATTTAGCAAGTGTGCCTTTGATTTTTCTTTTATTACAGGTGCAAAATTTTTCCTTATAAAATATACCAAAGAACTAAACAGAGCAAATGATAACCATGGGGTACTATGATTAAAGGTTTGGGAGTTGATATAGTTGAAATAGCGAGAATATCCAGACTTATTGATAAGTATGGGGAGCTTTTTATAGAGAAGATTTTTACCCAAAAAGAGGTTCAGTGGTGTGAAACAAAGGCCGTTCCTGCTACTCATTATGCGGGAAGGTGGGCGACTAAGGAGGCCTTTTATAAGGCGTTACCAGACTCAATTCAGCCCTTTTCTACCTGGAAAAGTATTCAGATTGTACCTGATCACAGGGCCAAACGTCCTGTTATTGAGATCATCGACATGGAGTTGAGCAGAAAGCTTAAAGAATTTTCTGTAGAAACGTTTCACCTTTCAATCAGTCATGAGCGTTCCACCTGTATCGCAACAGTTATACTGAGTTGATTGAACATTACCCCTTTAGTAGCTATGATTACTTTTTTTGCTATTTATAGGTAGCCGTTAGTTTATATTTTGGGCGATTTACTATATTTGTAGAGGAAAATGAGCTCAGGGGATGAACTGAAGAGGTTCATTATGCTATATTTTTATAGTATTTAACAGGAATAATTACTAAAGAGATGACTGCCGAAGAAATAGAATCACTGGCCTCTGGTGTACCGTTGTTTTCCAATCTGGATACCAACGAGATTAGAACTGTTTGTTCCGCAATGATAGTCAGAAAATTTGAGGCACAGAACTCTATTCTTTTTCAGGAGGATGATGAGAATCTTTCATTTTTTATCATTGCTTCGGGATCGGTTCATGTAATAGTGAATTCCTCTGAGGGGAAACAGGCGATTCTTGCAACCTTAAACAAGGGTGATTTTTTCGGTGAGATGGCAATTTTGGATGGCGAGCCAAGAAGTGCCTCGGTTGTGGCTGCACAGGATTGTGTAGTAATGCTTCTATATAGAAGTGTTTTCCTTCAACTTCTTGAGGCCTGTCCCAAAATTTCTATCTCTATGCTTAAGGAGTTATCTCGTCGTTTGCGCAAATCCAACCGCCAGATAAACACTTTATCGCTAATGAGTGTGTATGGGCGAGTTGCAGAAGCGATAATCGAATTGGGAAAGGAGAAGGGGGTACGGGTTGGCACTACGACCGTGATTTCAAATCGCCCCACTCACCAGCAGATGGCTGATATGGTAGGCGCGAGCAGAGAGACTGTTTCCAGGATACTTTCACAGTTGCAAAAAAAACGATATATCACTATAGACAGAAGGAAGTTGGTGATTCTTCATGAAGAAAAACTATACTATTAGTATACCGGCAGGTAAGTTTTGGAAATTGTATGTACCTCTTACAATCGTTTTGGGTTGTATAGGGTTGTTTTTAGGACTATTTATAGTAGATCGCCTGGTGATGCCAAATATTGTTGGCGTAAACAGAGGTATTGTGCAGGTGCCGGATATAACCGGGTTACAGTTTGATGAGGCCAGAGACAGGTTGTTGAGTGTTGGGCTTCGCATTGAGCGGCGCGGCAGGGAGTTTAATGATGAGGTGGAGAGTGGGGCGATTATTACTCAGTTGCCCGAAACTGGTAAAGAAGTGAAACAGGGCAGGAGAATTGCTGTAACTGTAAGTCGTGGTAAAGAGATTGCCACAATACCAGAAATGATAGATTATACCGAAAATCAGGCTCGTTTAAGGTTACGCAGAGAGGGTTTTACTGTGGGGTCGGTACGAAGGATCTATTCTGAATCAAGAGATGCAGATAAAGTAATCGATACCGACCCACCGGGTGGAACAAAGATCTCCCGCGCTATGGAGGTTACTATCCTGGTCTCCAGGGGTGCACGGCCCACCCACACCGAAGTGCCAAATCTAATCGGTGAGAACCTTGAAAGTGCACGTGAGAGAATCGAGGAAAATGGTCTTACAGTGGGGCAGGTAAACCATGAAAATAATCCCTCTCTTAGTCCTGGCACGGTTATTTCTCAATCAGTATCACCTGGAACACAAGTGCCTTTTGAGAGTTCAATCAATCTGGTAGTTTCTGTAATTCGTTAGTCGTTATCGATTTTTCCGGTAAGGTAAGAAGAAACAAAAAAATAAATAGTTTGCACAAGGCGTAATCTGGTTTATGTATTTAGAAAGGGCTGGCCTGTGGTAAAAAAAAATGTTACAAAGAGAGCTGTTTCTTTGCTGATCTGGTTAGTGTGCCCTCTGATTGTACTATCATTAACCGGTTGTGCAGCAACAAAAAAACCTCAGTTCCCGGTAATACTTCCCAATGCCCAGATGGATTCCGACTCTGTAGTAGCGCTCAGGCGGGCGCAGGATTATTTCATTCGTGCCAGAAGTGAAGAGCGACAGGGGCGGGAACTAATGGCCAGACGATTCTATGAGATGGCTTTTGAGTTGGATCCTACCTCAGAAACACTTAGAGATATACTCCTTAGAAGCTATCTTCAAACCTCAGATCTGGAACCCGCATTAGAACTTTTAACCACCAACAGAGAGCTTCATGAACTTACTGAGGCTGAACTAAGGCAGCTTGCTTCAGTCTATTTTGGGTTAAAAAAGTTGGATAAAGCAGCGCAAGCATTGGAAATAATTGAGCAAAAGAGTGAAGAAGTAGTCTACACGTTGAGTCTGATCTACGAATCGATGGGAGAAGTGGAAAAGTCCCTTGAGCTGTTGTCGGAGTTTTACTTTAACAATACAGCCTCTTTTCAGGTCGGGTTGCGCCTTATTCGTTACAAAATGCAGTTGGAACAGTTTGAAATTGCAGACTCTGTTGCCGGGCTGCTTTTCCAACACCACCAGGAAAATGCTGTACTTTTGGCGTTGCGCGGGCAAATCAAATCCAGAATGGGACAATTTGACTCTGCCATAGAGTATTACGAATCGGCACTGGAGCTTGATCCTGAATTGGAAGAGGCGTTGCAGGGAAGCGCTCAGGCCTATGTTCAAAACGAGGACTATGAAGTTGCCATTAAAGCCTATGAACGACTTATTGAATCGAGTCCCAGCGGCTATTTATACTCTACCCCCCTTGCGATACTCTATTTCTATGAGCAGGAATTTGATCAGGCTAAGTCATTACTTCTAAAATTGCTCGATTACTCTCCCAATAATCCCGATTTAAAGCATTATTTGGGGAAAATCTATTTAGCAAAAGGGATGAGAGATACTGCCTATTCGCTGCAACATGAGGTACTTAAGGTCGACTCAACCCACGCCGGAGCAATAGAGCAGCTTTCGTTGCACTATCTTAGAAGAAGAAAGTATGAGAAGGCCACCGAAATGGTGGAAAAATATGTTAAGCACTACCCTTCAAGGATTATGGCAAGAAGGCTTCAGGGATACATATTTATTCACCAGGAAGAGTTTGCTAAGGCTGCGGAAGTCATACAAATTGCACTCGAAAAGGACAGCACCGATTTTTATCTCTGGTTTGAACTGGGGAGTGCATTAGAAAGAAGTAAGCGTTATGATGAAGCATCAGATGCGTTCAGAACCGCACTTACGATTAAACCAGCAAACCCTTTGGCGTCCAATTATCTTGGCTACATGTGGGCAGAACAGGGAATAAATCTCGATTCCGCCAGGATTTTGATTGAGGACGCGCTTAAAGCTGATCCTCGAAATGGTGCGTACCTTGATTCCTATGCCTGGGTATTTTACCAACTTGGTGACTATCAAAAAGCCCTCTTCTATCAGAACAAAGCTCTGAAACGACTCAATAATGATGCTATTCTTTTCAGCCATTTGGGGGATATGCTTTATGAGTTGGGGAACTATAACGATGCGCTTGAAGCCTATAAAAAGAGTCTTGATCTTGGTTCGGATGAAAGTGACCGAATCCGAAACAGAATTATTGAATTAAGATACTTTCAGGAGTAGAAAGGCTGGTAAGAATTTGTACCGCAAGAGTTTCCTGTTTTCATTTTTCTTACTTATCGCTATTTTCTTTGGATGCACACAGCGTCCAGCACTGCAGCTCGATGCGGCGTCATCTATTGTAGCCCCCTTAAGCCATCCACAGCCCGAGTTTAAATCGTTTAAAGGATCTGGAGATATTTTTATCTCCTATCAGGGGCGGCGAAACAGTGGCAAAGCTGATGTTATTTTGGATTCTAACAATAGTTTCAGAGCAATTTTCTACTCTCCCTTTGGAACACAGATTGGCGTTGTCGAGGGTGACTCTGTTGGGGGGAGAGTTGCAATGGATGGTGAAGACTTTTATATATTTATGGATGAAAAACTGGGTGCCCTTGATTATACCTGGGCTCACTCTTTGACCCTTTCTGAGTTTATCAGTTTTCTTTTGGGTAAAATGCCCGAAAACGGCACTATCCTCAAAAGTAGACCAGATTCCATTGTAAATGAATCCAGAAGGGCTAAGTTGTTATGGTACACAGAAACGGCCGATGTAACGGCAACCGTTCTAAGGCGTACCGAAACACTTGAAACCGTAGAATTTAACTACACGTCTGCTGATAATAAACACTGGTCTGTAACATTTAGTGCTTTTAACGATGGATTTCCCAGGGAAATTACCTTTATGGATGACAGCAGCAACTATGTTTTTATCAGATACGACTTTATCTCTGCACAACAGGTTTCCTGAATGAAAAAAATTAAAATTACGATATCCGCTCTTCTTCTATGCACTGCTTTAGTTTACTCCCAGCACTCTCGTGCAGGTACCGTCGCTTTCCCTTTTCTTAATTTGGGTTACGATGCAAGGGCTGTGGCCATGGGTGGTGCCGCAACTGCGGTTCCAAACGATATATATGGAGTGCTTTCAAATCCTGGTGCTATTGGGTTTGTTCAAACATCTCAGATTATGGCTGGTTTTCGTCCGGTAGTTATGGGGGTATGGGGTGGTCCTTTAGCCTATCTTGGTACATCTGATCGGTATGGCAATTTTGCTGCAAACCTGATTGTGTTATCCAGTGGAGAGATTGAGGAGTTTAATGAGCGGGGTGAAGCAACAGGAGGCCATGCCAGAAGTGATTACGCATCAGTAGCTGCAAGCTGGGGTATGAAAGTGCTCGATGATCTCTCTGCAGGTGCCACTTTTAAGTGGATCTATAACAGGCTTGGAACCGAAACCGATCGGTATTTTGCAGACGGTTTGGCACTTGATGGTGGTATTCAGTACCGAACAAATAACAACCGGCTTATCCTGGGACTTGCAGTTCAAAACGTAGGGTTCATGCGCTCGGGCTACGACTCCAATTCTTACCCGCTGCCCACGGGGATTAGTGCTGGAATCTCCTATGTGCCGCAGAATACAACCAATTTACGACTCGCTTTGGATGTGGATAAAAGGAGAGGGGATTATCTTAATTTCAGACCCGGTTTGGAGTTGATGATTCTATCCGATGTGTTTCTCAGGGCCGGCTACAATTTAAGTTCTAAAGACCTTGGCAACGCTATCGATGTATTGCGTGGTGAAAGAGATGATACTTACCAAAAAAGTAACATGTCTACTCTTTCCATCGGTGGGGGAGTCATTACTGGTATTCAGAGAACTGAACTTAAATTGGATATGGCCATTCAGTTTTATTCAGATGTATCCAGGCCAGCGCTGCTCTTTTCTGTTATCTCGGCATTTTAGCCCCGAAAATTTAAAAGATCTGCCATCCATATAAGTTTTCCACGAGAATTTTTGTCCCCAACGCTATAAGAAGTATACCCCCTGCGATCTCAATTTTGTTTTCAAAGAGGTGGCCAAACGATTTTCCCAAGTAGACACCACCCAGCGATAGTATAAAAGTCACCAGCCCAATGGTTACAACGACAAACCAAATATTAGAGTGAAGAAGAGAGAGGGTGATGCCTACAGCAAAGGCATCGATGCTTGTTGCAACGGCCAGGATAAAAAGGGTGTATATCCCTAATGAGGCCGAAACCTTTTCACTTTCTTTAAGAAAGGTGGCCTCATAGATCATCTTTAGCCCTATAAATGAAAGAACCGCAAAAATGATCCAATGGTCAAAACCAGCCACGGTATCAGCGATTCTAATTCCCAGGCACCATCCTAAAACAGGCATCAGTGCCTGGAAGATGCCAAAAAATGATGCAATCACAAACGGCTGATAGATATGCATGGATTTAATTGAAATGCCGCTTGCAATAGAAACGGCAAAGGCATCCATTGCCAGACCAACAGCCAGCAGTAAAATTGTGAGAAAATTCATCGGTATCGGCTATATCAGATATCCTGAATGAGTTTTTTGAGGCCAGCTTTTTCAAAATGCACCAGTATTTTACCGTTAGAACCGTTTTCCTTGCCTACAACCAGACCGTTTTCATCAAATGTCTTATGGAAAATTTCCTCGCCGATGAAATAATGTTCACGAGGTGAATAGGTGCGGGTTTCATCAGTTTCATCCTCACCGTTTATTTCAAGCAAATCTTTTCCACAGTAGCAGGATGTTTTAAAGCATTTTGAGCAACTGTATTCAAAGGTCGATTTTTTGTCGATAGTTTTTCCATTCTCTGCGATTCCTCTATCAAGCTGTGCGGGAACTATTTTAGAACAGAACCGACAGAAAAGGCTGGGGTTTTCAATAGGAGTAAACGGGCTTGTCATAATGCCTCCCAAGAGCTGCTGAGAAATGAAAAATATGCGGTTCTTTCAAATTAGCTCATGGAGCGCTAAGAAGCAACCTCTATAAACCAAAGGTGGCGTAATAACACCATATTGGGTTAAAATTTGTAGGGTATAGGGTTTCAATATCGTATTTTCTTTCTTTTTAACTAAAGAAAACCCCTAATCCGGAAAATAATGGTTTTTGGTTATGAACATAGTTTTTATGGGTAGTGCAGATTTTGGAATACCTGCTTTAGAGAAACTGGCACACAAGCACACGATAAAGGGTGTGGTTACTACTCCTGCCAAACCCAGAGGCAGGGGACTTAAACTTGCAGAATCACCGGTGTTTGAGTACGCCAAAACTCATCGTCTGGGTCCGATTTTAAAACCCCCCAGGCTTAAAGACCCACAATTTGCAGAACAACTGAAAAATCTAAACGCAGAAGTATTTGTGGTTATCGCCTACAGAATACTGCCCAGGGAGATATTCTCGATCCCTGAGTTTGGAACGATCAATGTGCATGCTTCACTGCTTCCCAAATACAGGGGTGCAGCCCCTATTCACCGAGCTATTGAAGCTGGAGAGAAGGAAACCGGAGTAACAGTTTTTAGAATAGATGAAGGCATCGATACCGGAGAGATCCTGCTGCAGAAAAAAACTGCTGTGGGCTCAAAGGAAACCACCCCTGAGCTTTATACAAGATTAAGTACTCTGGGAGCGGATGCTATAGAGGAGGTAGTGGAAAAATTCCATACCGGCACTATACAGAGTATAAGGCAAAGTGATGAGTTGGAGTCAAAAGCTCCTAAACTTTCAAGAAGTGAAGCATTAATAGACTGGGGGCTTACTTCAGGGCAGATCTTTAACAAAATACGAGCATTTAAGCCTTTTCCCGGAAGCTATACAATATATAATAAAAAGAGACTCTCTGTTGAATGGGCAGAAGCTCACCGGGAGTGTGAATGTAGTGGCCAGGTGGGTGAAATTTGCGCAGTAGAACGGGATTACTTCATGGTTAAGTGTGGTAGCGGGTGCTTAAAAATTCTTGAAGTGAAACCAGAGGGAAGAAAAAAGATGGACGCGGGGGCATTTGTGCGTGGAACAAAGTTAAAAAAAGGAACTGTTTTAGGATGAATACAAGACAACTTGCAATACAGGTATTATCCGACTTCGATCGTCAAAATAAAAATTTACAGGCTATTTTGGATAGAGCAATAAAGAGCAGCAGAATGGATCACCGAGACCGCAGGTTTGTGTTTGAGCTTGTATATGGTGTGGTGCGACAGAGAAAACTGCTTGATTATATTATTGATAAGTATGTATCGGCAGATCAGGGCAGGCACTCAGATGCGCTGCGTCGTATACTGCAAACCGGAGTATACCAGATAATTTTCATGGATAAAGTACCCGATCATGCCGCTGTAAATGAGTCTGTCAATCAGGCTAAGGCTGCTAAAGACACCCGGGCTGCTTCGGGGCTGGTAAATGCGGTACTGAGAAATGTTATAAAAGATAAACACAAAATTTCTCTTCCCGATCCACAAAAAGATCTTATAGAACGGTTGTCTGTTGAATTCTCCCACCCCCGATGGATTGTGGAGAGGTGGTTGGAGCGGTACGGGCTGGCCCGGACTAAAAAACTTTTAACATTTAATAATCAGAAGCCTTCAACCTACTTGCGCCGAAAATTACGCGATATTTCCCGTCAACAGTTTGAGGCTGATGTACGGGATATTTGCGATCAGGCCACCGGATATCTCAACCTTTATTACAGACTGAAAAAGTCTCTCGATCCTGAAAATATCCGCCTCATTAAACACGGCTTATGCAATGTGCAGGCACCCTCATCAGGGTGGATTGTTGCCCTTATGGATATAAAGCGTGGTGAACATATACTCGATATGTGTTCTGCACCGGGTGGAAAAACCATACTTATGGCCGAATTGCTACAGGAAGCGGGCACGGTCGTAGCAGCTGAGCTTAAACTACCCAGGCTAAGAAAGGTACTGCAGACCGCATCCCGTATGCATCCCGGTAATATCTATCCTCTGGTGAGTGATGGTGTTAATCCACCATTTACAGGGCACTTCGACAAGGTGCTTCTTGATGCTCCCTGTAGCGGCACCGGTGTGCTACAGCGCCACCCCGATGGACGCTGGGCTCGAACACCAGAGGATATCGAGCACATAGTAACGCTGCAAAGAGAGCTTCTTGGCAGTGCCGCGGGATTAGTGGGTGAACAGGGAGTTGTGGTTTATGCTACCTGCTCTCTGGAACCCGAGGAAAACGAACAACAGGTTGAATGGTTTCTTTCCAATTATCCTGAATTTAAACTCGATGAAGTGCCCGATTCTATCCCCGATTTTTATGTGGACAGTGAAGGGTTGGTAAGGATTAATCCTTTTGAACATGGAATGGATGGTATTTTCGGGGCAAGGTTTGTAAAGGAATAAGAACTTAATAATAAGTATGTAAGGCGTTGCTTAAATGTTAAGTTATCCTAAGGTCATGTTTTACTGCAAGTACAGTCCCTTACCTCTTCACTGTTTTGTTGTTTTTGCGTAGAGGTGCGGTATTCTCTTGGGGACTGTTTGTATCGTTCCTTAAACAGGCGGTTGAAGTGGCTGATATTATTAAAGCCAACGGCAAGTGCGATCTCGGTAATGCGCCGTTGGGTGTGGGTAAGAAGCCTGGAAGCTTCATTGAGACGAAGGTCGTTGAGGTAGCCTTTGAATGTTGTGTTAAGCTGTGAGCGTATCTCTTCGCTTACACGGTTACGGGCAACACCTGCACCCCGGGCAACTTTCTCAAGAGTGAGCTCGGGGTTAGTAAAGTTTTGACCCAGGTACTGAAAAATCCGTGAAGCACTCTCGTTTTCGCTATCACTTAGCTCAACACGGGTGCTGCTTTGAAGCATGCTTAAATGTCTTTTTTTAAACTTTAGTTCTCTTCTGTAGGCTCTGATTAGTAGTGGCAGGGTCCAAAAAATGGCTCCAATCCATATAAAAAGCTGTAACCCCGTTATTAATGAGGAAAATTTGGTGTCTTTACCCCTTAATTCAATGTTTGAAACCACTACCCCTATGGTGTCCTCATCTGAGCGAATCAGGCCATTTAGTATTTCAATATAGGAGACTCTTTGTAGTGGATGAAATATCTCCTTCTCTAACTCTTTATCGATTACCCACCATGCAGGGGAGGTAAAGTCTTGAAGCGAAAACACTCTTTCGTTTTGGCCGGTTCCCGGAACATACTCTATCTCTTTATAGATATAGGAGGTAGGGTCATTGGGATCAAAAATTGTGGCATGATATTCTTTTAAGAATACCCGCACCGCGTCTGTTGAGTTTGAAGTGATACTCAGGGCGATGCTGTCGTAGCGTGAAAAGTTTATTCCGCAGGTATCGGTTTCACCCAGCCTTATCTTTATTCCTGCATAGGGATAGTTAAAGCCGCCTTTTAGGGTATATTGAAAATGAAGAAGTGAATCCATTTTAAAGGATACTACACGTGAGTTTCCACCATCATGTGAATCTTCCACTGTGCTTACTTTAAGAGGGTCGGCAGGGAAAAGAGTGTAGGTGATCTTCTCTTCTGCTGGGCGAAAACTAAACAAGATTATTGAAAGCAGAGTGGCGCTGGATAGAATCACCGCACTGAGCAGAAGGGTTTTCTTAAAAGCTGCTGTTTTAGTATTCATGAGTTTTATGTATTGAAAAAGCACAGAGCTGGTATGATACACATTAAACCGTTAGCTTAGCGCTTAATCCCAATCCTTAATGATCTTTAGTTTGGTTGCCATACCTATAAAATTACCATTTTACCCGGGCTGAAGGAAGAAAAATGTATTAATACTATTGGGCACTAAAGGCTAAAATTTAGTAAAATATTGTGAACTGTTCTAAATGTGGACTCTAAGGCAAGCGAAATGAAGTGGTTAAAATGGGAACAATAGTGCAGGGTTCAGCCTAACTAAGAGCTAAAGTTGGCTTCTTAGACCTGCTTTATAGAAATCGCAAACTGTCTGTTTATTTTAGGGTACACACTTCCGGTTCATTCAATATGAACTGTCTGTAAGAGAAAATAACCGCACTCTTTTCCCCATATCCTCTTCCGCCAATTTTTCTTTCGTAGTGAATAACACCTTATGGTCGACACCCGGAAAAAGATCAAAATAGTTGTCACTTGCATTAACAGAAATCCCGTCAATAGAGAAAAACAACTGGTGAACATAGGTGTCACTGTTAAACAGAATCGAATAGTGTGATGATGAGACGCGTTTTATATCGTAGGTGATATGAGGTTTTTGAAGATCAAGGAACCTGGGGGCGGTAAACAGCGCTGTGTTCTGCGAAATGACACTGTCGTTATGTTTGAGATAGATACGTAATACTAAATTGTTTCTTCCATGCCGGTTTATATGGTCGGTACAATCGATACTGGATTGATGCCTGGATTCACCGTAGTTAAGAATACATTTAATACTCGATTGAGCGACAATTTCGTTTTTATAAAAGAGTGTCCAGCATAACTTTACAGGGAGTGTTTCGGGAAGATCGCTTGTAGTGTACAGATCCGCGGTGAATATAGTATTTATGATTGTATTTGCTTTAGCCGCGTATTCATCACCTTTTAGCCGAGCAGATACCAGCACCGGGGCAAAGAAACGTTTTGCATGAAAGTGAAGCGCTTTCCATCGTCCTCCATATTCAATACCCGACCAGGATGCTCCGGGCCAGCAATCATTCAGTTGCCAATAGAGTGCTCCCATAGTATGGGGCATAGATCGTCTGAAATGCTCTACACCAATTTTCATACAATATGCCTGATTGAGTTGTGAAAGGTATGAAAGAGAGAAGAAGTCTTTGGGGAAACGGTACAATCTTGATATATACTCCATAATTATAAGGTTTCCCGCCGGATGTTTCTGATGGTTTTCCATAGCAGGGGCAAAAACATTAAGATCATCGGTATAACTTCTGGCAGTTTCTTCGGAGCAGTATGATTGCATTCCAAATTCAGAACAAAATCTAAAATTGGTTTGTTCATAGGTTTTTACTGGTTTTCTGCTGTGCCACACATCCCAAAAATGAGCATCACCTTTAGATTCACTGTTGAACCCTGAGTTGTAACCCTCCGGGTTATGGGGTGATGAGGGCCAGTAGGGGATCGGTGGACTATAGTTTTTTACTAATTCAGGCAGTAAACGGTAAAACACCTTTTCGTAATTCAGTTTGACTTTTGAGCTGCCGGTCCTAAGATCCTGAATCTGTTCAAGCTCATTGTTACCACACCATAAAGCCATGCAGGGATGGTTACGCAGTCTTTTTATTTGACCGGTTGCCTCATCAGAAACCAAACTCAAAAAATGATCATCTCCCGGGTAAAGAGAGCAGGCAAACATAAAATCCTGCCATACTAATAGTCCGTACCTGTCACATAAATCATAAAAGATATCCATTTCATAAATTCCGCCACCCCAGACTCTTATCATGTTCATATTAGCATCTTTGGCTGAACAAAGCAGATTATCATAGGTGTGTTCATCTGTTCGGGTCACAAAACTGTCTGCTGGTATCCAGTTAGCACCTTTGGCAAAAACAGCTTTGCCATTAACGACAAACTGAAACGTTTCACCCTGGGAATCGGTATGCCTGTCAAGAATTATGGTACGCAAACCAATGCCGCTACTGTAACTGTCAATTAATGTGTCTTTGTAAAAAAGCGAAACATCCAGGTTATAGAGCGGCTGTTTACCAAGACCGTTTGGCCACCAAAGCTGAGGATCATTGATTAGCATCTCAGAAGTAGCTGACTTCGCTATAACGGTACTATTTAGAGAAACAGAGTACTGGAAATGGTAGTCTTTTCTGTTTTCTTTAACAAGTGATGGGTTAATTGATAATCTGACATGATCACAGTAGTGTTTCTGACTGATTTCGACCGATTCGATTCTGTTGTGGGACCATCCCTGAACAGAGATCGGTTTATAGATTCCACAGGTGGCAAACCGAGGCCCCCAGTCCCAGCCAAAAGAGCACTGCTCTTTTCGAATGTTGGAAGCTCCGCCCACAGGATCGTTCCACTCATCGAAGGAGTGACTTTTTCGCTTTTGGGCAATGTAATCCATCGGGTTATGAAATTTAACGGTAATACTGTTATGGCCTTCACGAATATAGGGCGCTATATCGAAACGATACCCGGTAAACATATTTTCCGTAGAACCTACTGTATTTCCGTTAAAATACACTGTAGAGAGTGTATCGACCCCTTCCATGACAAGTTCAATATGTTCCCTTTTAAGAAGTGTCTTTGGGATATTGATGGTTCTTTTATAGATCCAGTCACAGTTCTCTATCCACTGAAGATTTTTCTCATTACACCCCCAAAAGGGATTTTTTATAAGGTTTGCTCTAAAAAGATCTGTATGAACACAGCCAGGTACTCTGGCCGGATAAAAAACATCCTCAGAAGCCTGCGAAAACTGCCAATCGCCATCAAGGGATATTTTTTGTATAGTCATAGTAATGCGCTCCTGATCAGTATTCGCGACGATGTCCTTTGGAATTATACTCATAATATAATATTCATTTAATGCTTCTCAAACGGCGGTTTTTGGGAGGATGTGGCTTATGTATCCGAGGTAAAACTTAGACCAAAAATTGATACGTAGCACTGATCGTTAACCAAAAGTAACTTTATTTTATGTGTCTTGCTTCAGCATTGGGAGTGATGTGTGTGGGAGGGTATTTCTCTAACACTACACCTCTTGGCTGTATTCTACTATCTCCATGCAAAAACCCTTTAGATAACAAAAAAGGTTTACCTATATTACCACAGTGATCTCTAAGCACTTTTCCTTACAAGTCACCTCCAGTTTTAATTACTGGCCTTTTTGTGATCCTCCATCCCGTACTAAATCAATGCCTTCCATTTCGAGTGGTTTTCCAAAAATTTAGACGCGGACCTTAAAAAGTGGTTATAAAACGGTTTAAAAACGTCAAAAATGAGCTGCTTTTCATAAAAAATAAAAAATGGAAAAAAAAAGTTTGACTTCGTAGTTAGATTGATAGTATGTTACTTAAAAGTTAAATATAAAATTTTCGGAATGCATTACATACTTCAGGCTAACTTCAATTGACACCCAAATTGATGCATTTCAGATGAGCTGTAACAGTAGTTCTTTATAGAGTACAATTGGTAACATCTGTTTTTGTCTTTAAGAATATATTTAAGCGTTTAGAAACTATTTACATTGTTCGATATTGAAAAACTGAAAGGGGCACACGATGTCTTCACCGGTACCTGATGTGTGGAATATTTATGGAACTGTATATAATGTAGATGGAACTCCCTTTAACAGGGGAAAAATTCAGGCTTTTGATAGTTATCATGGGGTGGAGTACTACCTGGGTGAAAATGGCATCGGACATGATGGAAACTATACTATCACCTATTCAAAATCACAATTTCAGCGTGGTGATGTAAACCGTACGAGTCCAAATCTGGTTATTAAGATTTTAGATTATGATGAACGGGTGATCTGGTCATCATCAGTTATCACCGATGTAACACAACCTTTTCATTACAATGTTACCCTCGACAGTGGGGGCGAGGATGACGACGATGATGATGATGATGATGAACCTTCAAGCTGGAGCATTAGCGGAGTAGTACATAATGCAGACAACACGCCCCATAGTACAGGTGTTGTGAAAATTTTTGATTTGGTTGGTACTACAGAATATCTTTTGGGCTCAGTAGAAACTGATGCCACAGGTGTATACAGCTTAAGCTATACATCAGATGATTTTCAGCATGGTGAGACAACAAGACCCTATCCAAACCTCATTGTGAGGGTTTATAACGAGAGTGATCATCTGCTAGCTCAGGGCAATGTACAGTACCCACCTTCAGCTAATGAGATTTTTAATGTTACACTACCTCAACCACCCGAAATGTATAAAGTCACTGGTACGGTAACCAACACCTTAGATTACCCGGTGAGTTCAATAGAAGTAAAACTGGTAAATTTGGCCTTAAGGGACGGGGAATTCCAGGAGACACTAATAGGCACAGCTGAAACATCTAACAGAGGTGAATATGCCATTGAATATGACCCTTTGTCAGTTTTAGGTATAAATTCACCGGAACAGCTTAGTATCTTTGCCAAAATTGAGAGAACCGAAGATGGAGATCCTGAAGATGGAGATCCTGAAGATGGAGATCCTGAAGATGGAGATCCTGAAGATGGAGATCCTGAAGATGGAGATCCGGAAGATGGAGATCCGGAAGATGGAGATCCGGAAGATGGAGATCCGGAAGATGGAGTCCCGGAAGATGGAGTCCCGGAAGATGGAGTCCCGGAAGATGGAGTCCCGGAAGTTCTGACAAAATCATCTCTTTATAGAAATCCCAGAAAAAATCTTACCATAGATTTAAGGGTAGATTTACCTTCCAATACAGATTTATCTGAATACAATGACTTGTCTGAGGCATTTGAAGAGGCTGGCTTAACTGATGAACTTGTAATTAAAGCATTTTGGAAAACTGAGATATTGCAATATATAGCTGAGGTCACAAACCAACCTAAAAATAAAATTTTAAACCGCTCCCGTGCATTGATATTATTTAATGACCTTAAGAATGCATTGAAAGATACAGCACCTGATCTCCCTGATTTGATAGATAGTAGGGTTATATATGCACTGATAAAAGCCGGAACTATCAATACCTTTTATGAACTGAGAAATCTTTCGCCAAGCAGACTACACAGTATACTTGTTTCTGCAATTGTTCAGGATATTTTACCTTCCGATCTGGAAGAAAACCTTAGTGAAATATCTCAGGAGTGGGAAACTATTTATAAGGAGCTACTGGGGATTGATGAGGAGACGGATACAAGTAGGCTTTTACATTTGGCTGAACTTGGAACTCTTGATGAAAAAGTACGAGAGATATATGCAAGATATTCCCATAGTATAGATGAGTTTTGGGAACACATTGAGAAAGAGATTGAAGAGGAGGATGAGGAAGAGGGAGCTATTAAGTTGGCAACAACAACTGAAGATGGTCCTTCTCCAAAGGAAGAAATCAAGCGGCTGCAATTCTATTTTGACATCTATTTCTTTGCAGATGAATTTGAACCGTTATCTACCAGCATGATTGAATATGCTAAAAGCCAAAATAGCGAATGCACTGACTTTCAATTTGAATCACTGGAAGATTTTGTAACTCTCGAAAAAGATGATTGGGATGAAATAATCGATGGAATTGAGAACTTTGATGACGTTGAGTCTGGAGATGAAGATGAGGACGATTCTGAAGACGAACCTGTGGATGATGATGAAGTAAAAAGTGAGAGCACTACCGTATCTGAGGATGGAGAATATGAAGTAAAAAGGTGGCCTGAAAATGTTCCTGGTGAATCCGATTTAGAGAAGAGGAAAAATTATGCTCATATTCTGTATAAGAGAATCATTGCTACCTTTGCAATGCAACGGTTCAGGTATGAATTAAACGCATTAGAATTAGAAGAAAACGACCATTGGGCTGGTTGGCAGGAAGTGAAAAGTTTTTTAAATGAAGAAGGCCGAGAAGACTTTGATTTTGCAGAAACCATCGACCCAGATACATTGTTGGAGGATGGTGAATTCAGCAAGGAACGGGCAAATTTATATAACAAACTTTTGACAGTACAAAGAATTTACCGACTAACCCCCCGTTTTAAAGCTATAAATGGTCTTTTGAAGAAAAAGCTAACGTCTGCTATGGCTATAGCTCATCGTAACGGTGATGAATTCGTTAGAGATTTTGCTGAGATTGCAGATGGTATTGATGATGCGCATACGATTCATGATGCTGCGGTGCATACCGCAAGCCAGGCATTGTTTTTGATGGGGACTTTTAATCAACAGTCTGATTTTAAAGGTCAATCACTTCCCCCAATAACAGAAACTAATGCCCCTGAAAAATTATCAACTGGTATTGCGACCACTACTTTTGGTGCAATGAGCACTGCAACAAAGGAGGTGTCGAAGCAAAGTGAGGAAGTACAGCCACAAGAGAGGCCCAGAGCTATACCCCCTGCTATTCCTGACATCGTCACACTTTTTGGTAATCAAAATCAGTGTAAGTGCGAAGAGTGCCAGTCTGTATTTAGCCCGTCAGCATACACAGTAGATCTTCTGGAGTTTTTGAACCGTGAAACCCGCACAACCCTGTTTGAAAGAAGACCCGATCTTGCCCAGACTGATCTTTCCTGCAGAAACACTAACGGACCCGTTGCCTATATAGATCTGGTCAATGAGGCCTTACAGAATGCAGCATGTATACGTAGTTTCTTTTTCAGGGATAATGGGGACAAAGATTTCGAGAATTATTTGGATTCTGATTTCAGTAAAATTGAAGAGATTGATCTTCCTCCATTCGTGCGCCAATCATTTGCAGCAAAAGGTTTTTTCATTGATGACTCCTTTTATCGACAGCCTTTAAAGCCTGAAGAAGAACCAGAGGAAAATGACGATTCGAAGATCATAGCTGAGGATGCAAATGATGAAAACGATGACATAATTTGTCATTTGATTGGAGATGGATGGCGATATGTCATTAAAATGGTGGAGGAGACTGAGGCGGATGGTCAAGGTAATCTATACTATATTGAGCCATACCCGCAAACCGGAAAAGATGCACAAAAACGCAGGGTGATACCCGAACATAATGTTAACGGTGCCTATGAAGTAATGGATATACCAGTTTATCCTGCCAAACTTCCCTTTAGTCTTCCCTTTGTTGAAATAAATGAATTTTTACAGCTTAGAGAATGCAAAAGATATCAGCTCTACCATGTATTAAATAAGAGTACAAACATTTTAGACAAAAGCTGTAAAGAGGAGAAATGCTCCTTTTTCGAAATGACAGATAGCATGTGGGATCTTGTGGCCAGTGAACCTTCTGAACATAATAGATGTAGGCCATGTGAACTATGGGGGTATGGCTTAGAGCATGAAGGAGAAGGAAGATGGATAAGCGATCTTTCAAATGTAGGCGTATTCATGAGACGGTCTGGATTGTCGTTTGATGGTGTTTTGGATATTCTGTCTACCGCGATAGTTAATTGGGACGGTGCTCTCTATATTGAAGGGGAAAATGAAGGTGAAGAGGATGATAGTTATGAAAGAGGTGCGGTAGATGAGATGCGAATAGGGGGTACTGATTCTGATAGGTTTACCGTTATGGCTCGCTTTTTAAGACTTTGTACCTATTTAAATCTTGATTTTTTTACTGTTGACCAGTTACTGTCATACGATATTGATCCTGATAAAAGATTAAATATTGATGATCTTTATATTTATCTCAGGGTTGCTGAGGATTTCTCTGTATCACCGTTACAAGCAGCTACATGGTACAGCAGCAGAGTTAACGTTGTGAACCTCAATCGTGGAGTTTCATCTCAGCTTGAAGATTTGTTTATCTCCAAAATTCACTCTCCTGAACGGGCATCGGTATGGAGGGAAATGTTAAACGATACCACCTATAAACCTCGTGGTAAATTCCAAACTGATAGTCGTAACAAACTTGGTGGGGATGTGCAAACGCTTTTAGCTGCTATGAGAATCAGCTATGAAGATCTTACTTTGATTTGTGTTCATGAATTTCCTGATGTTACTATAGTAAAAGATGCTGTTGCTATTTTAAGGCAAACAGATTTGTCTGCTCCAAATCTTGGTACACTGTTTAGAGTGGCAGATTTCTCAAAAACTTTAGGTATCAGTATAACTGATTTTTATAGACTCAAGCCTCTTTTTAATAATTACTTTGATACAGACTTTCTATATGGAATGAGAGATGTTGTTAAAAAGTTAAGAAAATTTAAAATAAATTTAAAAGAGTTTGAATACTTATTAACAGGAAAAAACTCTGAAGATATACGTTGGGTGCCTTCTGAAAAGGATGAATTAAAGACTATACTTCAAGCACATCATGAAGTCAAACTGCTGAAGCAGGATGAAGAATACGAAAATAACAGTGAAGATCTTATTGAGAAAGCAATAATAAATGTGATCTCTTCTGAAGTAGGTATTGCTGATGATTTAACTCAAATTTTGATGGAGCAGGTTTTAAATTGTACTGAATATAGCGAAAAACTTCTGGGTAGATGGGTAGAAAACAGTAAAGGCGGGTGGAGCAGAAGATATTCTACGGAAAGAAGTCTAAAATCAGGAAAGATTATATCAGAGCCAAACTATATACCTTCCGTGCAGATTATTGCTGGTAGTGAAATTGAAGTGCAAAAACTACCAGTTGATACTCGCAATGCGCTTTGGGAGACTAATCTTTTTGTTGAAAAAAGTGGTAATTATGAACTTACTGTTAACTCGTGGGTAGATGAGGAATATGAATTGCCCGATATAGGAGAAATCATAGTAACGGTCACCGAAAAAGATGAAGATGGGGAAATTATTGAACTGGATCCAGATGATTTGAATCTTGAAAAGGGGAAAGTGTATCCTGTTACCATCAATTGGATTGCACCTGAAGGTGATGGATTAGAAGATATTTCACAGATAATTAATATAAGTTGTTTGTGGCGGGATTTAGAAAGTGATGATTACGTAGTTGATCTCTTAGGTGCAGAAAACACTGTACGCTATACAGAGTTAGATCTAAATAAAATAGCAAATAGTGCTTATCTGATAAAAAAGATGAATATCGCATCTGGTGAAATTAAGTTTTTGTTACAGGAGCTTATTGATAATAAGTTAGTAAATATAAGAGTACTAATGAATTTACTTGGAGTCGAGTTCGATGGTCCTGTTTTACAAGCTAATTTTAGAAGGTTTTTAAGACTAGTTGACATATATATACTCAATACTGAGTTACCATTTGCAAGAGAAATTATTGATTTTTTTGAAATATTAAAGTTTACATATTCTAATTTAATCGCGAAAAAACGGCAAGTTGGAAGAATGCTAAACTGGTCAATTGATGACATTGAAGAAATTATGACTCATTTTGATTTAGATGATGATGACTTACAATCTGTTTCTACATTTGTTTTATTAAATAATGCCATCACTCTGTTGGATAAAACAGGTGTTTCGGCGAACCTGGGGTACAATATTTTTTATGATTACCCTGAAATTGATGGAGATGGCGCAGAACCTCCACCACCGCCAGAACCGAAATCAAATAATTCTTTGCATGAAAGCCAGGCTCTTATGTCTGCTGTTCAATCTCATTTTACACCTCAGGAATGGGCAGACTATGGCGAACCAATTAGAGATAAAATCAGATTAAGACTTAGAGACGCTCTGTGTGCCTATTTGTTCACAGAAAGGTATATTGGAAATCTCGATGATGAAGAAGGTCCAAATCCAGATCCTACTATTTCTCAGCTTGAAATACTCAGTACACTACTTTTACACAAACTTGGAGATGAGTTTGAAAGGGGTGAGGAAGGGACTCCTCTTCTTGAGACAGTTAAAGCAAATTTGCCAAAACTAAAGGATTATTATGGTCTTAACGAAGACTGTGTGCTCAATGAGGATATTTGGGTGTTTCTTGATTGCAGAGAAGAGTTTTACAATATAGCCGCTATTTATTCACGGTTTCTTATCGATGTAAGTATGGATTCGGTCGTAAAAACAACAAGAATAGTTCAGGCTAACAGTACAATTCAAATGTTTGTTCAAAGAGCAGTACTTAATTTTGAACCTGATGTGCTTATTGATGATAAAACGAAACTCCAATGGAAGTGGATGAAAAATTACAGGCTTTGGGAAGCGAATCGCAAAATCTTTCTTTATCCCGAGAACTGGTTGGATCCCGAATTCAGGGATGACAAAACACCTCTTTTCCAGGAACTTGAAACAGAACTGATGAAAAAGGATTTAAATAAGCATTCAACAGAAGAAGCGTTCAAGGCTTATGCATCCGGGCTCAGTGATGTTTCCAATTTGGAGATCATTGGTTCATACCACGAGGGAAATGAAAGTCAAAGCGTTTTACATGTTGTTGGCAGAACCTATCATTCGCCCCATTCCTATTATTACAGGAGAAATGTCGAGAATAAAACGGGACTGAGCCATTGGAGCCCATGGGATAAGGTGGATCTTGACATCAACTCTGATCTGGTAATTCCGGTGCCATTTCGTAATAAAATATATCTGTTTTGGCCTATTATCGAACTTAAAGAGAAGGTTATTGAAAGGGATGTATCTGAAGAAGAAGGTAATAAAAAATCTGATGATGATGAAAAATATGAAGAAACTATCAGGTATTTTGAACTAAAACTGGCCTGGAGTGAATACTCTAATGGAAAATGGAGCGCAAAAAGAATCTCTCAAAATACTTTGATCCATGCGCTTGAAAATATTGATCACGAACAGATTGAGCCAACTGATTTATTTCATTTCAAAGCCGAAGTAACCGCAGAAAAAGTTGATGTTGTTGTATATGCATTTAGTCGTGTTATTGAAGAGATAGTGGTAAAAAAGAAAGTTTTAAGGAGGAGGTTGCGTAGATTATTTCGAAGAAGAAGGAAAAGATATTACTATGAAGAAGTTGAAGAGGTGTTTACAAAAGAACATGAGTCAATAAATTCTATTGCAAGGTTTGAGTTCGGATACGATAATAGCGCAACTCTCCACTCAATTGATGAGAGTCCTGATGTTATGGAGGCTCCGACAATTCCATCTAATACTTCGATGCGCCACAACAGGGCAGAAGAATGTGATGAAAATAACGAAACAGAAATTGATTCTTTGGAATATCCAAAGAATAACCCTCTGTTCAAACAAACACCAGAAACGTATGTGTGCTTTCCATCTAATCTATCTTTTCTCGATGGAAGCTACAGGCCTTTTTTCTTTCAGCAGAATGGAAAAACATTCTACTTGAATCCTGTTAGCTGTGACAAGCGCGTAGTTGCGGAGAATGATCCTACTGTTCATCATGAAATAAAAAACTTTTATCATCCTCTTGCTGATGAATTAGAGAGAAAAGCAAATTTAAGCTCAATAGATGATCTTCTTAACCGAGCAACACAGGCTAATGCAAAAGAGGCTTATCCCATGGGGTATCAAATAGCCGGCGATGAACACGCCCGCCATCTTGCTAATCTCTCTTTTGCTTACCAATACTTGCCTTCAAATGCTATCATTGGCAATTATCCTGCGCCGGTTAATGATTTTTGCCTGGAAAGTCCCTATGGAATCTATAATTGGGAGATGTTTTTCCATTTACCATTATATATAGCGACAAGACTGAGTAAAGATCATCAGTTTGAAGAAGCAATGCGTTGGTTTCATTTCATATTCAATCCTGGTAGTGAGTTTACCACCTATGAGAAAACGCAGCGTTGGGCATGGTCGCTTCCTCCAGGAGCACGATATTGGAATTTTCTGCCACTCTTTGCAAACAGAGGAGTACAGGATTCGATATATAAGGCTGTGGCAAAATCTGGTAATAAAGATGATGATACACCGTTAGGATCATTGATTGATATCTGGAAAAATGATCCTTTCAAACCACATCTTATTGCAAGAATAAGAGTCGCTGCTTATCAAAAAGCAGTAGTAATGAAGTACCTTGATAATCTTATCAACTGGGGGGATAGCCTATTCAGGCTTGATCACATGGAAGCCATAAATGAGGCTACTAATATTTACGTTCAAGCTACAGAGGTCTTAGGTGAAAAACCAAGGATTTTACCTAAACTACATGAGATGCCGGGAATGACCTACCAACAACTGAAAGATAAAGGATTAGATGAATTTTCTAATACTACTATTCAGCTTGAAAACTACATACCTCCACCTCCACCATTGAAGGTTAGGTTCTGGAGAGCGAGAAGAAATCCCTCACGATACTACTACTATCATTACAATTATGGATACGATCCTACAGTTGAAAATGTTCCCTATCGTTCTATTCAGCTGTTAAGAATGGCACCAACAATGCATTATTTCTGCATTCCAACCAATCCAAATCTTCTCTCTTATTGGAACGTGGTTGAAGACAGATTGTTTAAAATTCGTCACAGTATGAACATTGATGGTGTAAAAAGAGTGATCCCTCTGTTTGCACCACCTATAGATCCGGGAATGGTTGCAAGGGCGGTAGGATCAGGATTAGACATTGGTACTATTCTCAGGGATATGCAAACTTCTCCAAGTGTCTATCGTTATTCGATCGTTTATCAAAAAGCAGTCGAACTATGCAATGAACTCAAGTCTTTTGGTTCAGAGTTACTTTCTGCAATAGAGAAGAAAGATGCAGAACAGCTTGCTGTTTTGAGACAAAATCATGAAAGCGAAATGCTTAAATTAGCCACAGATATACGAAAATGTGCGTTAGATGAGGCTGTTGAAGCTAAAGAGGTTCTTAAAAAGCAAAGGAGTATTACCGAAGAGAGGTATGAATATTATAAAGAGATTGATAAATATACTGATCAGGAAAAATCTCAGCTTAATTATATGTCTAATGCTGCTGTGACCCATCTTGTTGGTCAGATGCTGACAATGGCATCAGGACCAGCTTCACTTATACCTGATGGGTTTGGAGGAGCATTGTTGGGTATGACAGGAGGAGCGTTAGCGTTTGGGCTTTTTGGGGGAGGTAGTAAGACTTCTGAATCATTGGAAAAAGCTGGAAATGCTCTAACACAAACTGCTGGAATCTTTGACAGAGCTGCGAGCATTCTTGGAACAACAGCTTCTTATGAGCGTCGCTGGAATGATTGGAAGCTACAGGAAGAAGTTGCGAAGAAAGAAATTAAACATATAGATAATCAGATCCTCGCGTCTGAAATCAGAATACAAATTGCACAATTGGAGTTAGATAACCATAAACAACAAGTAAAGCAGGCTTTGGAAGTTAAAGAGCTTATGGAGTCAAAATTTTCCAATGAACAATTATATCAATGGATGTCTGATGAGCTTACTAAGACCTATAATACTCTTTATGATCTTGCGTATAGTGCAGCAAAGAAAGCTGAAAGAGCTTATCAGTTTGAGCTTGGTATAAAAGGTAGTTCCTATATTACTCCCGAAGTATGGGAATCCTCAAAAAAAGGATTGTTGGCCGGAAATAGATTGATGTTACAATTGCGGCAATTAGATAATTCGTATTCAGAAAGAAACAGAAGAGAGCATGAGATTACCAAAAGTGTATCTTTAAGAATGCTTGAACCCTTATCTCTGCTGCGCTTGAAAGAAAATGGAACCTGTGATTTTAGTTTGCCTGAAGAAATATTTGATTTCGATTATCAGGGGCACTTTTTCAGAAGAATCAAATCTGTTCGAGTTACAATACCTTGTGTAAGTGGTCCATACACCAGTATAAATGCAAAACTACAATTAGTTAACAGTAAAGTAAGGGTAAGTTCGGAATTAACCAAAGGAAGGTACGCTGAGTCTGATGATGAACAGGATAAGCGGTTTTTAGTCAATCCGATTACTCCAATGTCTATAGCGACCAGTAATGCTCAGATGGATTCCGGAACTTTCGAGCTTAATTTCAATGATGAGAGATATTTGCCATTTGAGGGAGCTGGAGCAATCAGTGAATGGAGGCTTGAACTGCCGGAAGAATTCAGACAATTTGATTATAATACAATATCGGATGTTATAGTTACTGTTGATTATACTGCTCGCGAAGCCTCATCTCCACAATTTATAACAACTGTTACAAACTATTTAAAAAATTGTTTAGAAGATAACATGTATGATGTTCCACATCTTATAAGTCTGAAGAATTCTTTTCCTGCTCAGCTTGAAGGAATTCTAACGGGTAATGCTGAAACAGTGACCCTTAAAGAAAACCACATCTACCATATTATTGCCGATTACATTAAACGAGCAAATGAAAACGATCTTGAGATAGGAGGAATATCGGTAATTCTTAAGCTAAAAGAAACTGTTTCTGGTGATTTTACGCTCAAAGTTGATGGTACTGAATTTGGTGCATCAGATGATATTGGTAATTTGGTTAAAGTATTTAATCTCTCTGACTTTAGCCGAGAATATGATTCTCCATTGGGTGACTGGGAATTTGAACTAGATACACCAGAAGATGCTGAAGTCGAGGATATTTTCCTGATCTTTAATTATCCTTCAAAATCTGAGAGCAGTACAAGTAGTGTAAACAGTATAGAGAAAATGGTCACACGATAATTTTTTGAAAGGTAAAATATAATGGGTACAACAAAAAAAGTATTGATTTGGCCTGATATACGATATGAACCCGGACATTGGCGTCCTGTGATGGCAATTGCGGAAAAATTACTGAACCCCAGTACTTATGGTATTGATGATAATTTTGAGGTCCGATTTCTTTGTACTCCGGAGTGTGAAAGAATCCTGGACGCACATGATCCGGAATGGCCCAGAGACGTTGCCTTTGATGGCCTGTATGACATCGGGTATTCAAGCCTGGAGGTGGAAAGGCCTCACGATGCTCATTCAAGGATGGAGCATTGCCGAAGAATTGCAAATGGCGAGCTTGATGATATTATAAACGATTTTCAGCCGGACCTAATTCTGGCTGGATTTTTTGTTTCCTTAGAGGCTTTACTTATTCATTACAAATACGATGTTCCGATGATGATCACTACAACGTTTCTTCGTCATCCTGATGAAGATCCTGCCATAACCTCTCTGCGCTTTATGGCCTTTCATTCTCCTGAAGAGAGTGCGTGGCTTATGAATGCTGTTACAGGGGGAAATGAGTACAATGGATCAACAGACAGTATCGTGCAGTTTATTGCACCACTTGAAGATGTACATGAGCTTATCACGTGCCCTCAGGAGTTGGATCACCCTGAATTCGTGCATCGGAGCAAAACAATCTATGTAGAGCCTTGTATTTTAGACGCCGAACCGGCCACAGGTTCAAGGAAAGTGTTTGTAACAGCAGGGTCAAGAGTACGGGATTATGAAGATAAGGCAAGAAAGTTATTCGATACTACTCGTGAACTCTCAGCGGTTTATGAAAAAGAATTTTATTTCGCAGTTGGTTATTCTTTGTTTGGCCTTTATAGGCCACCAATTTTTTTTAGGCGTGATTCCAGAATTGAAGTTGTCCGATGGGCTAATCAAACTCAAGTGCTTCAAAACTCAAGTGTTGCTGTTGTGCATGGCGGGCTTGCTACCATAAAAGAATGTATATATTACAACGTACCGATGGTAATAATACCTTTCGGAAAAGATCAAATGGACAATGCTTTAAGAGTGGTGAATGTAAAAGTAGGTATTATGAAAATGCTTGATAATCTTACAAAGGAATCTCTCCAAGATGCTATTATTAATGCGGAAACTCTTACGTGGACAAGGAGATGGAGATTGAGTCTGCATTTTAAAGAAATGGAGAGGCAGGCACCATCTGTTAGAAAGATTAATGAATATTTAGAAGAAATGGCTGCGGTTAAGGCATAATAATAGTAATTTTTTGTCTCTTAGAATGTACAATACTGAACTCTTTGCATTAAACTAAAAATAAATGTTGATGATTGGATATCTATTTTTTCACAAAGGTCCATATGAATACATCTGCCGAAAACTCTAAAACCGAATCTTCGGAAAAACAATCCTCCACCCCCTCCATCTCCCTTCCCAAAGGTGGTGGGGCGATTCGAGGTATCGGGGAAAAGTTTGCCGCCAATCCCGTTACAGGAACTGGTTCCATGTCTGTTCCTATCTATGTTACTCCGGGGCGCTCTGAGTTTTCTCCACAGCTTTCGTTATCCTACGATTCGGGTGCAGGTAATGGGATTTTCGGTATGGGGTGGAACCTCTCTCTTCCTTCAATCACCAGAAAGACCGATAAGGGATTGCCTCGCTATTTGGACAGCAAAGAATCCGATGTGTTCATTCTTTCTGAAGCGGAAGATCTGGTGCCGGCTCTGAAATTGGATGGGGATGAGTGGATACCTGATGTACCCTTTAATAATTATGACCAGAATCTATATGATATCAAACGATACCGCCCCCGCACCGAAGGGCTGTTTGCACGCATAGAGCGATGGACTCATATCGATTCCAATGCTTCTCACTGGAGAGTCATATCAAAAGAGAATATTACCTCTGTCTATGGCCTCAATGAAAACTCAAGAATAGCAGATCCTGAGAATTCATCCGGTAATCCCCGAATATTCAAATGGCTGATTACAATGAGTTATGATGACAAGGGGAATGTGATATTTTATCAGTACAGAAGTGAAAATTCAGATACTATACCGGAGTGTATCAGTGAAAAGAATCGCACCGACATTTCAAGATCAGCAAATCGTTACATAAAGCGGATATGGTACGGTAATAAGACGCCTTTTCTTAATCCTTCACTTGTCCCGGATACCAGTTTTGACCGGTCTGATTTTATGTTTGAAACCGTTTTCGATTACGGTGAGCATGATAAAAATAACCCTATGCCCGATGATGATACGACACTAAATGACGATGGTGAATTAGAAAACCCGTGGCCATGCAGAGTGGACCCGTTTTCTTCATTCAGAGCGGGTTTTGAGATTCGCACCTACCGGTTGTGTCGCCGGGTTCTGATGTTTCATCATTTTGAGGGTGAAATCGGTGTTGGGGAGAACTGTTTGGTGAGGTCTACTGATATTCGGTACTCTACTGTGGGGGAGGGGGAGGAAGATAGAGACGATAGCGATACCGATAGCGATAGCGATAGCGAAAGAGAGAGAGAAAGAGAGAGAGAAAGAGAGAGGATGGAGGTATATACCTTTATTACCTCGATAGAACAATGTGGATACAAAAAAGTTTCTGAAAGCGAATACAACAAAAAAGCACTTCCACCACTTCAGTTTGAGTATTCGCAGGCGCAGATCGATACAGTAATCAGAGAAACCGATCCGGGTGAGCTTGAAGGGATACGGTTTTCGGGGCAGGGGAGTGCTGCTGAGTGGACTGATCTGTATGGTGATGGAACCACTGGTATGGTTGTCAGGGAAGAGGGTGGATGGTATTATAAACGCAATATGAGTCCTCTGCATATTGATAGTGAAGACCTCAGGGTCTCTTTTGCTCCTGTTAAACAGGTAACAGAGTATCCATCACTGGCAAGCGCAAAGCAGCTTCAGTTTATGGATCTGGGCGGGGATGGAAGACCTGATCTGGTTTCCCTTGGTGATCCGGTGAG
>JARUKZ010000036.1 GCA_029688955.1 Chitinispirillales bacterium ANBcel5
AAGGTAATTTTTTAACAGGTCTGTTGCAGAAAGACGAACTCCCCGTGCATTCAAAGTTTCAAACACCTTGAAGGCGTTTAACTCATCAGTAACAGTGATAACTGTAAAAAAGAGTTTATCCACCAGGCTATCGATAAACCTTGCCAGGCATTCTCCACCCTTTTCATCAACGCCACAATGACCTTTGATTCTTTCTTTAAACCAAATGAATGCTTTACGTAATTGATGCTCGGAAGCGTTCAATCCACGCTGGGGCAGCCTCTCCAAAGTCACGAGATATGTTTGATAGAACTGGTTGTTATGTCGGTTCAGTACCAATTTAGGTTGGGGTACAAGACTTACCGGATCCAGGTATCCGATATAGCTGTTTTGGAGTTGCTCCTTACGTTTGGAGTTTCTCTCTGCATCATAATCTGCGGCAATCAGATCCTGAAGATACCCCAGTCCAGCCAAAATCATAACACTGATTGTTGTTATTCTTTGCTGTCCGTCAATGATATCAAACTGTTTGTTATCAGAGGACTGAAGCACAAGATATCCCATGTAGTGCGCTGCCTGACTATCCTGTTCATAAAGACCCATTATATCCTGCCAAAGGTCATCCCACTCGTCCTCTGCCCAGGAATAATCACGTTGGAAAGGAGGTACTCTGTAACCAAGCCCGTTTCCCAACAACTGTCGAAATGTATTGTTGGCTGTATTAAAATTCATTGTTGACATAGAACTAAAACTCCCTTATTTGTTTTGAGACGAAAACACCTTCAAATCCTCCCGCTCAGTCATCATCTTCATCATATTATACAACGCTGTATAAAAACCCTCATCCTTTGCATAGAGTTTATAGAGCTCAAGCTCCTTTTTGCGTTGTTGGGCCATAACATCATCCAGAATCTTTTTAAATGCAAGATCTCTGTTCTGGCTGTCCCTATTTTCTGCGACTTTTGTCTTGTAATCAGGATGTGCCTGAATCTGCTTACTGAGTGACACAAAACGTACGCGCTGATCTCTTTTTTTATAACAGAAATAGCACCTTCAAAACCTCAAGCCTGATCGAAAGACCGCTGTGATTCAATCATCTTGTGGTTCACTGGTTGTACTAAGCTGATCGTTACCACTTAGTTCCTGATCATCACATTCCACATCCTCAGCACGAGTACAAAACTTCACCAACACTGTAGATTCATCACTTCCCTTCCTTGTGCATGTAACAACTGCAAACGGTCCTTTTTTGGCCTTTTTCCTTATCTGCTTCCAATTATTTGCTAGCCACCAGGCCGCACCACTAGTACCCCACTCACTTAAACCAGCACAACAGATCCAGGTACGTTTAAGGTTACTTTCAGGGTTGGTTTTTATAATAACTCCAAAATCTTTGTATTTACTATCAAGTTCATTATGAAGCACAGAATGACCTGTTTTAACAGAAATTATTGTGTTTGAATCCACATCGAACTTCAAAAACTCATTACTTTCAATCACATCTGTGGATTTGAAATTGGTATGGCCTCCAACAGATAAAAAAGTGAAGTTCCATTTATCGTCTTTCTCTTCATCAGAAACAATCTGTGGAGTGATTCTGGAATATTTACCGATTTCATTAGAAAGGTAGTTGATAGCTCGTGTTGTAGCTATTGAATGTACCTCTGTTAAATTAACAGCGTTATAGATCCGTTCCCTTTTAACTTTAGATTTCGGTTTCATAAATTTATCATTAGGTGGCAAGAGGAGTGGGGGGATATATTTCGGGTAAACTAAATAAAACTCGCGAACAACATCATCACCGAAAACATACCTGAAATATCTGCAATGAATTATTTTACATAGCCTTTGCACTAACCATGTTAATAATACGACAATTGCGCCACCAATAACATTCCAAGCAATAGCCCATGCACCTTCAGTATATTGAACCATTCTTCACCTTTCAAGCATATAGCCATTTAGAATAGCTTTCACACTGTTTCATTCAGAGGTTACGTTATGTGTGTTCTTCTACCAATTCTTTGGTGTTCATGAATTAAAAACACCTCATTTGTTGATATTAATTGATCCTTTTCTTCTCTACACAGGACCAATGTTTTATTCAAAATATCATTAGCAAAAATAAATCTGAACGGCTCCTTTTTCCATTTTATTTCAATCGAAAAGCCTTTTTTACCGAAGAAATAAATAGTGAATTGTTTCGTTGTAAATAAAATTGTGTGAAAATGACTTGGGCATCCCATGTCAGTTTCACCAATATAAAAAAAGAGTTTCTTTCCCTCAAGACCACCATTAAGTGCATGTTCTGCGATATCGGGCAAATTAACTATTTTATCCTGAAACCCTAATAAATGTGCGTACTCTACACATGCTTTTGCCAAAAACCTATGCGGTGTTTTCTTTGACATTACATATTCGTATTTACCAACACTATGAGTAATTTCCACATCCATGTTGGTCAAAGTTCTTTCATGATATACTGAGCCAGGTACAGCTTTGGTTCGAAATTCTCTATAAGGTTGTAAGTGTCTTTGTATAAATTCAACAGGTATTTTGTATTTTTTTTGGATCTTGTATATTCTCCCGATGAACGGATCACATTTATCTTCAGCATCCAAACTACACACAAACTCATTCTTCCTTATTTCTGTCGTAATAATCTCATTTACAGTACTCTTAGGGATCATCTTTGCATTTAAACTATCATTGTAGGTTAGTGCAGCTTCTTTAAATCTAAATTCCAATGGTGGTTTTTTATCAGATTGAATTTCTTTATAAGCTGAATAAATTTCACCTTGTCTATTTAATTCAGCATCAAAACGGCTCAGTTTTTTATTACACACATTACACACCTGGTATGTAACAACTGTACCCCCTACGTTGCGCGGAATGATATGCTCAGCATCTACAGTAAGCATATCAAATTGCTTATTGCAAAAGATACAGTTCCTCTGTTCATTACCCACCAAATTACCTTTCGCCAAAATTCTTATACAGTCCTTACTCCATCATAGCCTTCAATAACGCAAGGTTAAAACTAGACATCAACTTCGTGCCATCATCAGAAAGATCTACAGCTGTTTTCTGCATAAAATAAACATTTACCTAATTTCTCACTTCATTCCCACACACTCACTTTCACTAACATCCAACTTCCTAACCTTCTCATCTAATCGCTTCACCTCAACAACCACTTTCTCTGCTATACCTTTTGCATCGAATAAAAAATGGTTTCCTCTCTCTGAGTCTTTATTATCTGCATAGACTGTGTACCACGGTTTCCAGTATGGCACTTCAGATAACTTTAGTTCTTTATCAATATCTTCCATTTGCTTCAATAGACCTTGTGTTTTAGGGCTAGATTCAAATCTACATAGACAGTTTATGAAACAACCGGGAGTGTTCCTGTGCTGGAAGAGCATAACTACTAAACCATCCTCCCCAAAGAGATCCTGCCAATGTTGCATAGATACAGTGATTTCAAGTAGATTTGACTCTTTATCGATATGGCTGCAGTTCGTTATTACTCCATAATCGCCTAGTCCAGATGTTATTTCACTGATAACCTCATCTTTTAATTGATGAAGTGTTTTGAAGCTGTGATATGCCTGTTCAAGTAAGGAGTGGTATTCTACCATAAGCTCGCGTATAACAGGAATAACCATTTCGGGAGTATTACTAAGAGGATCAAGAAAAATAACAGCAATTTCCTGTTCATAGTTTCCGGAGTTTTTGTCGGCAACAGGCGTATCCTTGATAATGTTGTGCCCAAATTTTACCTTGACTTTTTCCCATACTTGTTGAAAAAGCCAACGTATATAAGATAAGCGCTTTATCCTGTCATCACAGTCGATTCTTGTTCTATTATATTTTGAGTAATTACGAAAGGAAATATAAGGTTGGTAGTCTTTATTTATCCGCTTACATTTTCTGAAATCGATTCGTATAAAGAAACTTTCATGCTCGCAATATTTAGTTGATGCCCAGAAGTGGTATTGTGCCCAGGGTGTTCCCCCTATATTCATGCCATGCAAGTACCTGTGTTCACTAGTTATTAGTTTATCTGTGATTTTGCTTAGAAGACTCCCTTGCCCCTGCACAGTTCTCAACCCTTGTTCGAATTGAGTTGGAGATAGTGCTTGGTGAACAGACTTGTTGAATTTTTCATAGTAATCTGCAAAGTATGCATTATATTCAGCAAATATAGGGTTAGTACAATGCTGGTTCTGCAAAAAATCCAACCACTTATTGTTATCTATGAGACGGTACTTATCGGGTAATCTTTCATCATCCTGATTAATGAAACCTGTTTTGAAATAAATACCCAAAATGTCATGTACACTAGTGTATTTGTGTTCAATGAAATCATAATATCGTTCAAGCTGTTTACTATGATAAGAGGTGTTAGTTTTATCCTCAACAATGAAAGCAAAGGGGACTTCGTATCCTTTGATGATAACCAAGAAGAAAACATCTATTTTATTATACTGCTTTTCCAGCTTAGTTACTTCGAATACATCAGATGGTTCGATCGGATCATATTCATCAAACTGGTTAAAGAATAAACAGACTAAATTTCGAGCGATATTTGTTAGTTCCGGATCCAGTGATCCTGCATCACCAACAAGCCAACTAAGAAACCAGCAAAGAACAGCATCCTGTGATAACTCAGATGTGGCAAACTGAAACAAATTTGGTTGAGACATTATGGCTATTTTAAACCTTTTCTTCAGAAGGATAGCTACTCATAAACTACCAATATTCTGTCATTCTGATGTAACGTTCTCATGTATATTGTAAATTAAACGCTATAACTAATAACTAAAATTATTTTTCAAGGTGTTGTGTCTAGATTATCTTTACCATTTCTTACTATTGCGTTTATTATGTTAGTAAAACCTTGGTTATCCTTTTTTTGCATTTCAATTTCATAGATTTCTTTCTTTTCAGTAATTATATCTTTTAAATCTTTGATTTCAATTAAGTAAGAAATGTTCTTTATTATTATTTTATAATCAAGGAATTCAGCTGGTGTTCCTTCACTATAATACATCTTTATAAAATCAACAACTCTTTCAGGTTTATCATTAAATATAGATTTCAAATAATTACGCGCATTAGTTTGATTGCAATCTGCCCACCTGAACAGTAATTGTGTATAAGCATCAGACTCTTCAAAGACATCTTGCAATGTTGTTTTATTAATATCATATTTTGCCATACACCAACTATTCATTTTTTCCTTTACTTGTTCAATAGTACTATCAGATAGCTCTATATTGCTATTTAGTTGATCATAATTAATCGAATAAAAAACTAGAGATGTTTTAAACAAGTCAGAAAGCAAATGAAAATTATTTACAATTTCAAGTACGGCACGATCCATGTTTTTACATTTTCCAACATGCTTCCAAATAGCATAAGTCATTAATTCTTTTTGTGTTCTAAATGGGAATACCTGCTTAGCTTTTACTTGTCTATTTAAACTACCATAAGCCACTAATAGTTTTAGTGATTTATCTTCACATAGCTGAGTTATCAAATCTTCTACCAACCGTAAGAAAGTAAGAACTTGCTTTTCACTTTTTTTTTGATCATGAATTCTTTCAAGTATTCTTTCAAGCAAACTTACAATCTCAGCATGTTGCATATTATTCAACGACACTGGTAATTTAAAAAAGTCAATATAATCATAATCTACAATTAAGGATGTTCGATCAAAATAACAACTAAAGTAGCTATCGTTTGTGATGCGCTGTTTTCCGAAAGAATTTGCGAAATTGTAGTTTGGTACAAGTAACCTTAATAACAGTTTTCCAACATTTTGTGTTATAATGGGAATTTCTTTTTGATTTTCTTCTTGCTCTTCTTTTTTGCTTTGTTTTTTTTTATCTCCTTTCCTTTGTACTCTAACCTGTTTATCTTTTATACCTGCTCTTTTTTTTATTTTTTCATCTCTGTTATCTTCTATCCTTTCGTCAAATGGATTTATGGTTATTGGGTCCACGAAATATTCCCGATTTTGTGAAACCCAATAATACACTTCTGAATCAGTGACCTGAAGAATACATAATAAGAACAAATCTCTTTTATTTATAATACCTTTAAACACATGAATTTTTTCTATAAATAAATTCCCGAACTGTTTTACAAGTCGTGGTGAAGATAAGCACTTCTCAAATATTTCAATTGAATTAGTAATTTCAGCTTGTATTTGCTTACGAGATTCATCTTCAATATTTGTTTGTTCAAAGCAAAAGGATACAATTTCAAAAAAGTAGCTACTAAATCGATCGCCAATAAAAGGAGGAATATAAACTTTGTTTTGAAAAAAACGTTCCATATTTTTTTCTGTAATATTCACATCTTACTCCACTATAGACCTTAGTTCAACAGAAGGTACATACGAAAACATACCTGGTGTCCCAGAAACAATTATTTTTACCCTTTTCAAACGTTGTATTGTTTGTGTAAGCTGTAGAAATATATATTTTTTATTGATAGAACAACGTTCAAGATCATCGATGAATAGTACCAAATTTAAGTTCATAGCTTCTAAATGTTCTTCAATCAACACGGATAATTTCTCAAATGTAGTATTACAAGTTTTACCAAAATAGTCCTTAAATGATATACTAAAAGGTGCTGCTTTCATCTGAACTCCAGAAAATATCTTCTGAAATTTTGATGATACATTCCATAATTTCGGGTAAAGCCCTTCCATTTTGATTAATTCAACCAAAGCATTGTAAAACCCCCGTATAATATCTTCTTCTGCTCTATAGGACAATGCCGAAAACGAATGAAAAAAATAGCGTTCTTCATATTTTATTCCAAAATCTTCTTTGTAATTATTTTTGTAATTCTTTTTATACTTCTTTCTGTAATCTTTTCTGTACCGATCATAAAAACAGAACTTTTCTTTAAGCAGATTCAGAACAGAAGTTTTACCGACTCCGTTAGGACCAAGTAAACTAATCATTTCCAATGAATGAACTTCTTTTATAACCAATTTCTCTAACTCATTAATAATTGGTCCATATTCTAAGCGATCTTCTGAACTACTATTTATTGGGCTGGAACTAAGGTTAACATTTCTACCTTTTTTATTATCATCTTCTGCTTTTAAAGTTTTTTCTCTTTTAGAATAATTGATAAGACTGCCAAGAATTAAGGAAATTATAAGATAATCTCCGTTAAAAAGATAAGCCTTTTGAAAAAAATCTAAGTTTCGCAATATGAATATTGCGAATCCAACTAAAATTCCCAATGCAAAACCGTGAACATAACACCAATACATCCACTTAGTCTTTATAACTCTTATATAGAATGGCCAAGCAGTGTAAGTAACAAAGCTTAGTAGAAGACATAAAGAAACTACAACAAACAGTGTAAAATGCCAATTTGATGTAATTGGAATTTCAAGTAAACGAACTACTATGTTAGGTAGCTTTAAAATGTATTCATTGGGATCTCTAATGCTTGTGAGTAAACTGCAGACAAAATAGCATGTTACAAAAAATCCTAGTAAAAAGCTTATTGGGTTCTTTATATATCTAAACATCACACTCCACCCCCACCCACAATCTCCATCAACTTCCCAAACCCATTCACCACATCATATTTCACCTTCTCAGGATCCACTTTCCTATTAATCTCCTCAAAAAACTTCTTCGCGCACTCTATCTTTTTCTCCTCGATTCCTCGCAATTCCAGAGTGGACATCGATCCCTTGGTCTCTGCCACAAAGTAGATGTGTTTTACAGCACCCTCTTTAAATGAGATCGCCCAGTCGGGGTTGTAGTCTCCGACGGGGGTTGGAATGAAGAAACCTTTTGGTAGCTTGGCATAAACAACTACTTCGGAACTGGTGTCGAGCTCGGTTACGAAGTTGCGCTCTATCTTTGAATCAGTGATAACATAGTCGTAGATATGATTTCTGAGTTTGCCTGTAGCACGGGTGAAATCCTGTTTTGTCTGGCCTGAAGTGAATATGTTAGCATCATGAGTTTCGGCCAAAGTGTCGTAGGTTAGATGCTCGATTATAACCGCAGCCTTTTGCTCGTTTATGATACGGGACGCCTCAGAGATAAAGTGCTCAGGGTTTTGGCGAAACTGATCAAACACTACCTTGTTAATACCAGTAAGTATTTGCGCGACCGTTTTTCTGGTAAGCTGCGTGATACCGGCAATTTTCCCAAGAAGATCATACCTGACCATCGAGTGAACCGACTGAATTTCTGTAAGTGTTGTTGTCTTATCTATCTGAAACCCTTCACCGACCTTAAGCTGCACATCAGTGATCAGGTCCTGTTGTATGCCGGAGTGAATAGTGTACTGAAGCGGGGTTACCCGAAGATCACTATCCATCGCAGAGACACAGTTTTTTATCAGCTCTTCAGAGTCGAATTCAACTCTGTACACAGCTTTATGATTGATACGCTGCCAGAGCGCCTTAAACTCTTTCTTCTCCAAGTTGGCATTGAGCGGATTAAGCTTGGGCTTGCGATCATCCCCCACATCAGGGAGTTGAGCGTTGCTGAATACATTATCGATCAGATTGAAGATCTGCTCAGAATATGCCAGAAGCTCCTGGGGCAATGGTGCCAAAGAACCTTCGGTTCTGGCATTATGATATGCTGGCGTTATCTCATCTGTTGCACTGGTATAATCATTTTTTGCCAGATACTTATATATCTGCTTTGCCATGGTTTCTGAAACTTTGATTGGACCGGAAGCTGTCTGTATCTGCTGTCCGATAAAGTAATCTATATCTGCCTTACGCGGACGTGCCGAAAGTGTTTCGCTGATTTCCTTCTGAAGATTCGAAACGAAATCCTTATAGCTTTCACTTGCAACTACTGTAAGGATATTAATATCATGTACAGTAGATGCATGATCCTGACGTTCACCATCCTGATTAACTGAAAGCCGAAGACCACGCCCGACCTCCTGTCTTCTAGAGATTGTATTATCACTGTGTTTGAGCATACACATGATAAACACATTAGGATTATCCCATCCCTCGCGCAATGCTGAATGCGAAAAGATAAACCGTACCGGTTCTTCAAAAGAGAGAAGTCGCTCCTTATCCTTAAGAATAAGATCGTATGCATCGACATCATCTGAATCCACCGCACGTGCTCCAACAGATGGGTTCTTGAGATGTCGGGTCTTCTTATCTATTGAGAAATAACCGTTATGGGTTTGGGCTACTGAGATATTATCCAGGTATTTGCGATACTCAACATTATCCAGTGCAAGTTCGCTCAGATACTCTGCTACAAGCAGATTATATTCCTCTTCAAATATATGGGCATACTCCCCCTTCTCATCATCCTGGCTGTAGTCGCGATATTTTGCAACTTCATCGATGAAACACAGGGATAGCACTTTAATCCCTTGTGAAAAAAGCTGGCGTTCCTTCTCCAGGTGTGCTTTTATAGTTTCACGGATCTGGATGCGGCGTACTGTTGCTTCATTTACATCCCCGGTTGCTTCACCTGCGACAAGTACTGTTCCATTAGTGAATTCAACGGTATCTGTTGTATAATCGATCTGGGAGATGACAAAGCCCCGGTACTGGTCGAGTTCACCAGATATAGTATAAAGATCATCACCTTTTCCAAGCTTTCTTATAACCCGCTTGATACCGTTGTTCTGTTTAATCTCAAGTTCAATCCGTGCAACAGGTGCATGTTTTGAGATTTCTATAGATTCCAGATAGAGATATCCGTTGGTTCCTGCGAGTCCCTTTATAGTGATACCACGGACCGCGATCTTTTTAACCAACTTCTGGTTGTAGGCATCGAGTGCATCGAGACGGTGTATCTTATTATAGGTGGTTCGATGCGTAGCTGAATAGCGCAGGATCATCAGAGGTTTAAATTTGGGTAGCGCCTCAAGAGTTGCTTTACCCTCCATCTTCTGCGGCTCATCAAGAATCAGAATGGGGCGGTTACTGCTGATAACATCAATTGGGCGGCGTGTCTGAAAGTCATCCAGTTCATCATAGATTCTGCGATTGTCAGCACCGCGTGCTGCAAATGCCTGGATATTGATTATCATCACATTTATTCCGGCATCGGATGAGAAATTCTCCAATTGATGAAGCTGTTTTGAGTTATAGATGAAAAAACGTGCTTTTTTTCCATAGCTTTCAGAGAAATGTTCAGCTGTTATCTCAAATGATTTATGAACACCTTCACGAATAGCGATACTTGGCACCATGATAATGAATTTGCTCCACCCATAGCGTTTATTCATTTCAAAGATGGTTTTTATATAGCAGTAGGTTTTACCGGTCCCGGTCTCCATCTCGATATCCAGATTGATATTTCCGCCGGAGCTTGGAACTAGTTTTTCTGAAATGGGCAGGTTCTGTGCGCACTGAACTGCCTGGATATTGGTTAATACCTGTTTTTCTGTTATTTGCAGGTCTGAATTTTTGAAACCGGCGAGCTCAAGATTGCTTATCTGCTCATGGCCGTTAACCTTTACAACACCGGGATCAATCCTGTACTGTATGCCAGACGTATTTACTTGCCCAGAGAAGCACTCTACAACGGCATTCACTGCATTTGTCTGAAAAGGCTGAATTTTGAATCTTAGCTTCATAGTATTTTATAACTTATAATTGATAATTGATAATTGATAATTGCAAGAGTCCTTAATTATTCATTTTCAATTCTAAATTATCCATTTCTAGTTTTTAGTTCTCATTTTCGCCATATTCTGACGAGTTGTTTTTATAATGCTTGTAAGCAGTTTAATCAGTTCAACTATATTAGGTTTAATAGAATCGAAGCTTTTCTGATCGATTATTTCAGATTGATGTAACAAATCTATCCAGTAGTCTGTTTCATTGGCTTCTTTCAGGGCGATAGCTAATTTATGAGTGAAATCAGCTTTACTTTCAGCCTGTTCTGCTTCCCGAACCAAAGCTCCAACAGCAGTACCAGAGCGCAGTAATTGTTTGCTCAATACAAACTCACGTTTTTCCTCCTGCAGATAACGGTTAAGTTTTACAATCCGCAGAGCGAAAGCAAATGACTTTGCCTTAACCACATTATCACAAGCAGAATAATATTCATTACTGCTCATAATCCATCACCCACACACAATTTAACTTTCTTTCCATTCTTCAAATTATTCATTATAAATTATCAATTCTAAATTGAACGTACTTCGGTGATTGGTGAGAGCTGCTTAAAGATCTGATCTACATTGATTTTAACTGAATCAGAAGTGAAACTATTATCTTTGAAAACAATGCGCAATGGTTTATAGGAAGTAAGTTCTTTCACCAACTCTTCTGTAACACCACTATCGAAACAGGCAATTAATGCATTTTCATCCACAAAGAAGATTGTTTTATCCTGAATCATTTGTTTTCGGATTGGCAGGGTAAGATCTACACCCCAATCAAGAAGGACCTGGAAGAGAAGGTCTTCGGGGGTACGCTCAGGCTTTATGTTATCGACTGAAGTGAAGAGGTCATTAGGTTGAATTGCATCTGGTGTATAATAGATCTCTGCCATGTTTGATGTATCTATTTTTAGGACTCTAAAACCGATGTCTAATTTCGTGGCATCTGGACTCCCTGATTGATCTTCAAGTAATGATGTTTGATCCACGTTTGATTTAGAAATTAGTTCTTCTTTTATTTTCTTACCCGCACGGCGGATTCGTTCTCTGGAAATATCTGCGATTGTCTTGTAACCCGATTTGTATGCTTCCGATTTTTCATTACACATTTCAGGGAGCTGTACCATAATAAATTTACGGTTACCACCATCTTCAGAGTTTAAACGCATCACGGCTTCGGCTGTAGTTGCAGAACCGCAAAAAAAATCGAATATTAACGCATCTGAATCACAAAGAATATTGACGAAAAACTTAATCAAAGAAGTAGGTTTAGGATATTGAAATAACTGGCTATTGAAATAATCTCGAATTTCTTTTGACCCATGCTCAGTTCTTCCGATTTCCTTTTCTGGTAAATAGGTTGAGACTGACATTCTTATAGTATCAGTACCATACTTTATTATGGCCTTTGCTTTATCTTCCTGTTCGAAAACTCTGAAAGCTGGTTTTTTCAACTTTAAAAAATCGTAATCATCAGGAAAGACAATTTTACCTTTTTTATAATAATCATCAAATGTTTCTTTAGTCACTGACCATGTACGATTCTCACTAGCTGGATACATCTCACCACTCTTTGGGTTTAACATTGTAAAAAAAGAGTTTGGTCGCTCAGTAGCTGTTTTATTGGTCGTTAAATCTTGCAATCTCCACCGATCTTCATAATCATCAGTTTTGTAATAATTTCTTTCGCCTAATCGACCCGCAATAAAGCAAGGCTTCGCATAAGCAATCACCCATTCTACATCATTCGAAACACCATATGGGACATCAGCTTTTGCAGTTCTACTCCTCCAAGGGAATATTCCGACTAGAGCATCAGAACCAAATACCTCATCGCACAATCTTTTAAGATTTGCTTGTTCATGATCATCAATACTAATAAATATTACACCATCATCTTTTAAGAGACTTTTTGCTAATTTGATTCTAGGATATAACATAGAAAGCCAATCAGAATGAAACCTCCCATTGGCCATAGTATTTGTTACCAACTTATTTCCATATTCATCCTTCTGATTCGACCTTTTTAGGAAGACTTCTGTATTTTCTGCGAAATCATCCTCATAAATGAAATCATTCCCAGTATTATAAGGCGGATCAATGTAGATCATCTTGACCTTCCCCAAATACGTCTCCTGCAATAGCTTCAGAGCTTCAAGGTTATCGCCTTCTATGAACAAATTCTTTGTGGTGTCAAAATCTACGCTTTCTTCTCTACATGGTCTCAATGTTTTTGCTATCGGAGCATTCGCGGCAAGCATCGCCTCGCGCTTACCCGGCCAGTTGAGGTGATACCGCTCCTGGGGACCTTCTACAATGGAATCGGTAAGCTCCTGCTTCAACAGATCAAAATCAACGGCCAGCTTGAGCTTACCGTTTTCATCTTTGGCCTCGGTTACGCAGTTGGGGAAGAGATCGCGTATACGGGTTATGTTATCCTGTGTCAGATCAGGCGAATGCATCTTCAATTTATCCATATAAAATCCTTTAATAACCACAAAAGATATGTTAAGAATAAGACAAAAGAATAAGAGATTTAACCGCGAAAGGCGCGAAATACGCTAAAAAAGAAAATGAAAAAACCAAATAATTAGTCTATGTTTTTCCACCTCTCTAGTCCCCTTTCGCGTGGTTCGCGTTTTTCGCGGTTAATTCTTACCTCAAAAAGATTAAGATAAGAAGTCTACCGCGAAAGGCGCAAAATACGCTAAAATAAGAAAAGAAGAAACCTATAATCATTCTATGTTTTCCACCTCTCTAGTCCCCTTTCGCGTGGTTCGCGTTTTTCGCGGTTAATTCTTACCTCCTAAAGATTAGGAAGAGAGAGTCTACCGCGAAAGGCGCGAAAAACGCTAAATAAGAAAAAGAAAACAAGAAACTTATATCAATCCTATGTTTTCTGTACCTTTAATTCCCCTTTCGCGTATTTAGCGTTTTTCGCGGTTAACTCCTACCTCCTAACCGTATTTGCTATACGTATAATTTTCACCTTTGGATACGCACCAAAGTTTACCAGTAAACCAAGTTCCAGTTCCGTAGCTTTGAGATAGTTAAATAACTGAGCCGTGTGTTCGGATGTTATCTCTTTAACAGCCTTCAACTCCACGATGATCTTCTCATAACAGATAAAGTCAGGTTTGTAGGTTTGGCTAAGTGCCTTACCTTTGTATGAAAGTGCAAGCTCCTTTTGCGCTTCAAAGGGTATCTTACTCGCACTAAACTCCATCTCCAGACATTCCTGATAAACTGCTTCCAAAAAACCACACCCCATTTCTCTGTAAACATCGAAAATGGCTCCTTGTATGGCGTAGCATTCATCCGCAAAAAGTAGTTCATCCCGGCTCATCTATAGTCCTTTTCTAACCGCTAAGTTTTTTAGGATAGGAGAAGAGATTAAAGAGGGAAAGATAGAGAATTTACCGCGAAAGGCGCGAAAAACGCGAAATTAGAAAATAGGAAACTTATAATCAATCCTATGTTTTCTATCCCTCTAATTCCCCTTTAGCGTTTTTCGCGCTTTTCGCGGTTATTATCCTATTCCTAATCTCCCAATCTCTTCTCTCATCTCTCTCAGTTCTGTGTTTATTACCACTTTCCTGTTAAACTGCTTCTCTCTCAGCAACCTCGCTTCGCACCGTTCGATCTCTCTCTGCTTTTCTCGTATTTTACCGATTCTCTCCACCCTTTCCTGTAAGCTCTCACCGGCTCTTGCCGGAAATGGTAACAGCGGTTCAAGAAGAGCGCCGTATAAAACTTCGAGATTCAAAGCCAGTGGAATCTGCTTACGCTCCGTATCTCCTGATACCCACTCGCTTTCAAAGTAATCCGTTACCCGACACTTGCCACTACCGGCCCCATCAAGATACTTATAAGCAGCGACCACTTTTATCTGATCCTCACATAGCAATTCAAATATTACAGGGAACTGCACAGCCAGATCTATACATCGCAAAGCTTCCGGCTTTAACTCCTTCTCCCTAAGAGCGATAGTAAATATCTGTATCTCAGGCACCACAGAAGTTTCAGGTATATTAATCGTTTTTAGCGCGAGCTTATACTTCCAGGTTATCTGTTCAATCTGACGAATAAAGATATTTTTAACGGATCCTGATGGACGTGCATGAGCATAGATTTTACTCTTTGGCACTATGCGCCCAAAATAAGCCTGCTTTGGATATTCAAACAAGCAGCCGCTCATCGCTCCTCCTGCACCACAAGAAAACAGATGAGCTCAAAATCACTCAACCCTGCTATATTATCCACAAGAGCGGTGGTCCTCTCTGCGGTAAAAAGGCTGTCGATATCCTTCTCAGCTTTCACTTCAACAATAGAATGGATCGCCGCAGTAAGCAGGTTTGAGTAATAACTCATTGTGCGGCCTTCATCGGTTTCTCTGTTGAAAACTGAACAAACTTCTGCTAGCGGCTTATCCTGACCCCTGCAGCTTGTACGTATCAGGTCCAGTAACCTTTTTGCTTCAGTGTGCCTTATTACTACTTCCCCACTCCCTGATATATACACCAGATAATACGGGTGAAGCTGATTGTGCTGATTTGCATTCAAGCTGCTGTTTATATTACGCAGCACAAAGATACTGCCGGGCATTAAACCAACCTCAGGAATTGCAGGTATTACCGCATGCATTCCTCTGGGTGCCTTTTCTATATCACCATTTGATTTCATATATTGAAGAAGATCCATCCGGAACTCATTAAGCCCAAGATCCGTGATAGATACCCCGGTTTTAAGATCCTCCAGCTCGATAACCTCATCCTGTAACCGTCGCAACTGCTCCTTGCGGTATGCAAGCTCGTTATTCTGATGAGTAAGAATATTATCATCTCCGGTAGCGGACATATCCGCAATAACCATTCGGTTTTCGACCCGCTCCTTGAGACAGATGTATTCATCCAGAGATATATCCGGCCAGTAGTTTACAAGCTGAATGATCTCATTAACAGACCCGATACGATCGATACGACCAAATCTCTGTATGATACGCACCGGGTTCCAGTGGATATCATAATTCACCAGAAAATCACAGTCCTGAAGATTCTGCCCCTCAGAGATACAGTCTGTTGCAATAAGGATATCAATCTCAGCTGTTTCATCAGGAAGAATCAGCTTTTTATCTTTGGAGCGTGGAGAAAAGAGCGTAAGCAGCGACATAAAATCGAAACTTTTATTAATAGTCGATCTCGGCGCACCCTTACCGGTAACCTTACCTGTATGAAGCCCCTCTGAGGATAGAAACTCATCGGCTATATTTTCATACAGATAGTCTGCAGTATCTGCAAAGGCTGTAAATATTAGAATCTTTTTGTTACCACTGTTTATAGGATTAAGGATCTTATCATTAATCAGATCTTTAAGATGCTGGAGTTTAGAATCCTGTTCGGGGGTGATCTTTTTCATCGAATCGAGAAGGCCATTAATCAGCGACAGATCATTTAGAAGATCATTCTTCCAGGAGTCGACATCCATATCACTTAAACTGATCTTTACTTTTCCACCAACTGCAATATTCTCAGGAAAGGCGATATCATCATCATCAACATCAAAGTCCTCCATAACCGATGCGAAATCCATAGCCCTTGTAGCTGCACCGCTTTCCTGAAACTGCTGTATGGTTGTAAGTGTGCTAAGAAGATTTGCTCTAAGAGCACCCAGCGTTTTCCTGAAAGCATGAACTGAACTCTCAAGTCTTTTAAGCAGGTTGGTGGTCATCAATGCCTGAAGACTGCGCTCACGGTCAGATTGCTTGAGTTTCCCGCGGCCCCCAAAAACTTTTGTGTCGTACTGCTCTTCATACTTTCTCATGCGGCTTGGAAGAATGTAGCTGAGAGGGGCATACATCGCAAGCTTTAGAAGAGAAAGCTGAGTAAAAATCTCATTAAAACTGAGAACATCTTTACGACTGGTTAGTGGGCTGTGAAATGAGAGCGGTTTTCTACGTTCAGGGAATGAACCAATATCCTTTGTATCGTAGAAGGTCTGGATGTGCTTGCGCGATCGTGCAATGGTCACACTGTCGAGAAGCTCAAAGAAATCAAACTCCAGTGAATCGAGAATCGCTTTTGATGTGCGCTCTTCCAGGGGCAGTTTCGCCCAAAGATTAAATGCGGCCTGAGCGCGACGAAATATCTCTTCGATAGTGTGGCTTGTTCGCAGCTTTTTGTTGAGTGATTCAGAATCACCCTCATAGGCCAGAGCAAGCTGGTTTCGAAGATCATTGAAACGATTATTAACCGGAGTGGCAGAGAGCATGAGCACTTTAGTTTTCACACCTTCGCGAATCACCCTGTTCATGAGTTTTTGGTAGCGGGTCTCATGCTCCTTGTAAGCATCATTGTTACGAAAGTTGTGGGATTCATCAATAACCACCAGATCATAATTACCCCAGTTGACCCGGTTTAAAGGCATTCCAAAAGAGCTGCCCGATGATCGCGACAGATCCGTATGACAGAGCACATCATAGTTAAAACGGTCTCCTGCAAAGAGATTCGTTTTGAGGTTTGCATTATAATTGAGCCAGTTATCGGCAAGCTTTTTGGGACATAGCACCAGGACCGAGCGATTACGCAGCTCATAATATTTAATCACAGCCAATGCGGTGAATGTTTTTCCCAAACCTACGCTATCAGCCAGGATACAGCCGTTATAGGTTTCGAGCTTGTTGATGATTCCAACCGCTGCATCCCTCTGGAAGTTATAGAGTTTTTTCCAAATCTCTGTTTCCTGGTAACCGGTGCGATCGTTTGGCAGCACATCTTCACTGACATCCTCAAGAAACTCATTGAAAATGTTGTAGAGCATGAGAAAGTAGATGCGTTCAGGCGAATTCTCCTGATAAACGGATGCGATATGTTCGCATATAGCCGTGGTCACATCCTCGAGTTTTTCGGGATCATTCCAGATCTGATCAAAGAGCTGCAGATAGGTTTGTGTAAGTTCTGCCTTATCGAAACGATTGACCAGATTAGAAACCGCATCACTTTGCTGATATCCAAGATCCACAGCGGTAAACCCATGAAGAGGCATATAAGCGGTTGTGTTTTCGGTGCTTTGAACACAGGCAAACTGCTGCATCAATGCATTCGATCTGTTTGAGCGAAACACGGCCTTTTTTCTGATCCACTCTGCACACTCACGGGCGATAGCCCGTTGTGTGAGCTTGTTTCTGAGCTGAATTTCAAATTCAGAGCCATACAAAGCATGCTCACGCCCACATTTTGGAATAAAAAACTCCCGATGTTCTTTGCGAAATTTGTCGGTTACCTCATTGGGAACGAAGGTCGGAGCCGTAAAAATAAACTCAAGAGCTTCAATTTTTGAAAGTTCAGCTTTGAGAGCTTCAAAAGCATAGATCGAAAAACAGGAAGCAGCTATTCGCAGCCGTGATTTAGGCTTTATGGTGGTTTTTAGGTCATCGCCAAGGAGGGAGTTAATATTATCGATGATTCTCATACCGGAGTAACCTCATAAATGGAGCGTTTAGAGGTACCCGGACTAACCACAGCGCATCCACCGCAAGCGCAGTCTATAGCGCTTAATTGGGTGGTGTTGAGAGTGGTTAGTTCGAAATAGGGCATTTTTGAGACCGAGATTTTCTTGTATGAGATAGTTATAATATAGTATAGATAAAATAAAGTCTGGAGGGGGTTTGGGAAAGAGGTTTTAGGGGTGGTTAAACATTGGCTTTATACTTTTTTATAAGATTGTAGTGTAATACGACTTTCTACCTATTATAATGAATACTATAGGGTAATTTCTAGACCTCTTAATCCTTTCCCATTCCTTTAAATCAATATGTGTAGATGGCACAGGTACATCTTCTGGATGCGTATGCCATTCACCTAAATAAGTGAGTTTCCCTTTACTAGCTAATTTCAGTCTATTTAGAATTTGAATGTGTCGTGGGTCTTTCCTCTCAAAATAGAACGGCCTCCTTATGTCCCCAATCTGAGGAGTTGTGATATATCTTACATCAAAATGTCTACCTCTTAAATACCCAATAAGTAATCCACCAGCCTCATTATCAAAATTTCGATTCTGTTGAAATGACAGTATCATTTTCGCTGTTTTTTTCGAAAAGATCATAAATGAAGGTGATTTACTGTTTATTTTAATTCCTTTATAAAGCGTTAACCACATAAAAGACATTTTTCCATGGGTAGGATCGATTCTTCTGTTATTTCACTAACAGGATCTAATTTCTGTTCAAAAAAATTAGAAGAAAAATCATTCTTTAACCACTTTTTCAATACATGAACTCCCAATAAACTGGCGTACAATGAGGCACTAATTGGAAATGGTATAAAAACAGATCTGCACGAATCTCTCAAAATAATATCTTCATGTTGATCACTGGAATACTTTTTCACTTTGATACATTGATGACAGGTTAAATTCTGTGCAGAAACTAAATAACTTTGAACATATTGTCCTTGTCCTTTTATCCAAATAGAAATAAGGTCGGGTGACTCTTTACCACTCTTTTTTAAGGAAAGTATCTTTTCTGCTAACCATGTAGTTATTGCAATTTCACCTGTAGTATCTAGTATCAGATCATACCCTTTAAGCGAATGCTGAGTAATACACTCAGAAAACATATCAATTTTACTGAACGGAAAATCTTCTAATAATTTATATTTCAAAACTTCAGTTTTATAATAACCAGTCGCTTTTATGCCAAGATAATGTCTTGATAAATTATAAGGTTCGTAAATATCATTATCAATAAGTTGAAGACGGCCACTTGGCCCATTTCCAGCACCATTTCTGATTATTAACGGTGCTAAATTACTTCCAATTGTGCCAAGCCCTAATAATAATATCTTTTTATTATCCAGGGTAGTATCTTTAGGGGTATTTGCAGTTAGAAGAATAGATTTTGAGTAATTATCAACCCATATCCTCTTTACAATATATGTATTAGAAGCAAACAAATCTCTTGCAACTCTTGATCTGACAGGTCTCCTACCATTACTGTGAATCGAGGATAAAGGGCCAAAAAAGAAACCGAATACTAGATTTCTCGATTTTACCCTGAATAAAACATTTGTACCATTAAACCTAATACCATCTAGAATTGCTTTTTTAATATCATTGAAGATTATTTCATAATCCTTTAACCATGCTTTAATTGATTCAAAGTTTGTGGGTGGCCAATCAGCATTTAATATAGGCAAATCCTCTAAATCAAATATTCTGATTTTTTGTAATCCATCAGTATCATGGCCCCAGATGTTTTCTTTTGAACTTAATACCTTTTTATCTACAAGGTATACATTATTCAACTCATTTTGAATATCTCCGTGATAAGACAGATCTGCGCACCAGTATTGTCTAAATTCACGCCATATTTCTTCTATATCATTATAAGGTGTATATTCTAATACATTTTTCACGGATGAAATACAAAAATTTACCACACCATATGGATTATACACATCAAAGTCTCTACTTCCATCTTCATAGCATAATTTCCACTTACAGTCTAAATGCGGAAATATGTAAGGCTCTAAACCCGCTACAGATCTGTTTTGCAAGTATGCACTAGGAAACTCAATCAAATCGCTATTTTTGAAATGAAATTCGACTTCCAAGGTTCCAAACCGATCAGTAACAATGTTCCCACCATATTTGACCACATCGGACTCTTTCAACTGTATATCGGGTTTAAATGTAAATCCATATTTGTAAAAAGCAGCCGTAAAAGAAGGTAAATGGTTCAACCTGCTCTACTCCGGTTATCTGGCATACGGTTTTCACAATTATCCGAAATTGGAGTGTTTAGAACAGTATCTCTTATATCGTTTTTATATTCACTATCTTGTGGAAATCTCTTCCCTAAATGTTGTCTTATCATTTGACATGCTTTAGAACATGATTCTACATCACCAATTATTACTCTTTCTAAAGCAAGTTTGAACTCTTCTGACCATGTTAACATTTGATAATTAGTTACGCTGTCAATAGAAATAATTTCTGTAGGTTCAGCAGGATTCCTTACCTGGCCATTAGCAAAAGATGACATACCCTTTAGCACATCAAGTAAAGCTAAGTCATCTCGACCATTGATTTCAGATTTAATGATATTATCTGCAATGATCATCAAATATATTGAACTAGGCCCTCCTTCTTTCCATTTAAAATCTCTCCAAGCTTTTAAATATCTGCAAACACGCCTAAGTTGCTCTCCTTTAACTTGAAATGATTTTTTAAAATAATCATTAAGTTTCTTTGGGTCCGACGGTTTCCATCCATCGACCCTATGCGCCAAAAGTACTTGTTCTTTTATAGTTTGCCAATCTGATAAAGAATCCATACTAATTGAAAATTCTGCTCTATGGGCAGCAGTTGCTTCTTTAATCAGTTGGAAAGATTTATCAGGAATAGAGTACAATGGGATGTCGATGTGAATAAGTTTGTTAACAATGACCCGCGAGCATGTCTTTTTGGCGGTCGAAACGCCATCCCAATTCTCTTCATAAACAAGTCGTTTTAAGATCTCATCAACAATTTGAAAGAAAACCGTTGCAGCGACTTCAGGGCGGCCAGTTTCTTCAATTATAGTTAGTGGTAAATAACATCCTAAATCATGATCAATCTGCTGTGGTGGGCTGATGCATGGTTTGTTCTGCGTCTTATAAACTGAAGACCCTTGAGACATAAACCTTGGGAACACCGTAACACCATGCTTATGTTTCAGAATCTTAGCTATATCAGTTCGAAGCCTTTCCAAAATCTTAGTCTTTGCTTCCTTCAAAACAACTTTTTCTGCATCTGTAAGATTTAGGTTGCACAGGAAACCATCTGTGTTTCTGGTAAATAGAGGTGATAGATTACGCATTATCCTACTCCATGTGATTAGGTGCCTGAATAACTGGGTGATTTTTCAATTGATTTGATATAGTATTGTTATGAGCCGTGGATCTTTGTTTGACCGGGTTTAAAATTGTTAAGAAAACCAGAAAAACTGTTGATGTTACTAACAATAAATACAGCGTTTGAAAGTGTGAAAATCTTTTAAATTTCTTGGATTTATCTTTTGATTTATCTTTGTAAGCAGGTGGCATTATTGTCATATCATTTCCGTAAAACCCATTCGAATGGAAGCCTAATGCACTCTCAATTTTTACTATTACATCCCTATTGTTACAAAATCCTTTCGAGATTTCGCGAACAAAGTAGAATGAGGCTGCACTATATGTTAAAATAAAACCACTAGTGATGAATTTTTGTAATGTATCTAATTGTACTTCAACCAACAAACCCCAAATCAAGCCGATTCCAAGACCTAGTATCCACAGTGTAAATGTTGTACTTCGTTCACGCATTTTATGTTCAGCATTATAGCGCTCATTCAGCATATTGGTTAGTGAAGAAATCTTTTCACTGGATGTCATCTGGAATATATCGGGGCTCACGTTTGTTTGATTATCTTGAAAAAATTCGTTTTCTAAGCTTGTAGTGTCGCTTTGTAATTCTAAAGTATCATCCATTGCCACTATATTCTCCAGAGTTCATTTTCGGTTATGACACATACTTAAGTAACAATAATCTATAAACCCACAACCTCAATTTCTGATATTCATCTCAACTTCTCATATTTCCCACTCATTATACCCACTATCCTCCCAATCTCATCCCTCAACACCATCGGGCTAACAATCTCAGCATCCGCTCCATATTTCTATACATCCATCAATAGTTCACAGCTATCGCAATAGGGGATTTTGAGAACGTAGGTTTGATCACTTTCCCAGACCCCCTCCTGTTTGGGATGCCAGAACTCCTGAGACACCTCCCGGGCTGCAATACCGCTAAACCTGATCTCTGCAACAGATTGTGCCGGACCAGTAAAGATCCCATAGGAGTTACCGAAAAACTGGCGCATTGTATCAATACTTACCTCTTTGCATGACTGATCTGTGGGCACAAACGGAAGAGATTCTGTTTAATGCAAACTCCCACAGCCCCTCCTTTTTGTGACACCACGCATCAACATACCAGTATCCTAATTATATTTTATAACCTGAGTGAGACAAACCGGTCCGCAGGCAACAGAAACTAATTCACCTGAACACATTATCATTATGCCACTCTAAAAACTCCCCACTCGGCATATCATTTACCCGCGCCGGTAATGATCTTAACTCCTTACCCTGGTACTGGTAATAATCGCGTCCATTTTCAAACTCTTCCCTAATCCTACCACTCACCTCTACTCTTAGATTTTTGGTCACAGTAATATAGCCATTATCAAACAGTTTATGCAGATCTGCTCTTAGAAGCAAACCATTATCTGTTGTATTTATTCCAGATACAGAGTACGGCATAATGTGAGCAGCTTCCAAAACAGGGAGTGTTTTCTCACCAGTAACAGCACAACGCCTTGAGTAGGCATCAGTAATCATCACCCTGAATGCCCCCTGCCCTATTCTGGTTCTTGCAATGGTCTCGATATACTGTGGCTCCAAACGATCCTCACCCACACTAGCAGCCTGAAGAAGTGAACTTTTGTGCAAAACAGCTTCAATCTTTTCCCAATACTTACGTCCAATCACCGTGTCGGTACTATAACTTTTACCAGCTACAATATTAGAAGCCCAGTCTTCAGGGGGTGGAAGCCAATCTGTCTTATCAAAAAAGACAGGGCTGGTGAGAACAATACAACCTATATTGGGGTTATCTTTCAATGAATTGGCATTACCACGATACGTCTCGATCTTCCCTCTGAATGTTGCCAGATCAGGACATCCATTACGTAGCCCAAAGATCTCCCAGGCAAAATTTATGGGCAGAAATGAAAAAGAGGTAAAGAAACCTATCCCGGCGACTCTGTTTATTGGAGCCTTTAATTTCAACAGAAACGGTCCACCCTGCTCCAATACCCTAAATGCCACTTTGCCGCCAGGCTGCCAGAAATTAACATCTTCCGGATTGAGAGCGGAAACGGAGTTGTACCATTGAAGGTCGGTATTGCCGATGTAGAATTTCATGAGAGATGCTGTTGAGAAGGTTATGTGTTAGATTTCAAAAAAAAAAAAAAGAGTATACATAATATAAAGATTTTATAGTTATGGGTCAATAGATAAGTACCTAAAAATGAGTTTGTTACTATAAAGTACTTGTGTGTGTAAAATATATTTCATTTAAAATTATTTACAAATAGATATTTAAAAAAAAATGGCGTTAATATTATGCTGAAGTAATAATAATTTTTTCAATTCGATTCCCACAACAGGAGGCTACGGGATATTGAATCACTTTTTATACAATTTTACTTCTTACCTTTCATGCATAACGGTCTAACTTACCAAAGCTTTTATCTGAGCAAGAAAAGAAATTAAGTTACCATGAGTGAAATCCATCTCTCCAAGTCCACATTTCAGCCATAAAGAATAAATCTCTTCTTCTAAGGATCTAAATGCTCTACCTCCTCCACCTCCTGTCGGAGCACCAGGTGTGGTAAGTACCATATCTATATCACCATGTTTAATGTGTACCCGCATATTAAGCATGGCTCCATTTTTCCGACGTTTTTGAATTTGCTCAACAATCCAGCTTTCCACCCCATGTTGCCCAAAATATCGTTCATCCGTACCTATTTGTATTCGGATCATATTACCCGCTTTTCAAATTAAATGTCCATAACACTAACGTTATCTATATCTAATTAAATTTGTGCCGAAATATGGCTGATCCAATATTCAAAAGTGACCAGCCATATACAATCCTATTTCTTCTTGGGGGGAGGTGGTGGAGGAGGCGGGACAGAATTACCACTTTTATTAATTGGGTTCACGCCTCTTCCAGTATTGTACCCAGCTGTCGTATTCATCCCATCATGCTTGATTCTGTTCACACCTTCATTCATTGGTCTTTTTGGAGCATTAGTTGACACAGGAATTCTCCTTTTCATTATAAAGTGAATAGATTTTACCATAGCTTTTCTCAACATCGTTTATATTACTTTCAATATTCCATTTAATAAGCTCTACACGCAATACTTCAGTTGAACTTATTAACACCTTTTCTACAGAAACAACAGGAACAATAGTACCATCATCAAGTAGCCAAGATGGATCAATCACTATAAAATGTCCACTTTCAGGGCTATCAGGAAATTGCCACAGGTATCCCTTCAGCCGACGCTCCCCATCCAAATGCAAAACAGCATAATATTCTGAATTTTTAAAAAAAGAGTACCACTCCGACGGATATAGTGCTTTATTGGTAAGATTAAGCTTGGATAAGATTTTTACGACAAACCTCGTACAAGGGTTTTTACACCTTTGCGGACCATCTTTTCTGAAAACCCATAATGGAAAATCATTAATGACGCACCAAGACAATCCAATGCCCAATAATACTGCAAATACTATAGATAGCACAAATTCTTTGTTAGATGACCATTCTCCTAAGCTTATAAAACGTTCAGAAATAAAAAAAACCGATTTAGTGAGTATCAACAAAGCCTTCGTTAGTGCTGTAAATATTAACGCCTGGATAATTCTTTCAAATGGAGCAGGTTTTAAATATGATGTAAAAACATAGAAAATGCAGGCAGATATAAAGCCTGGAAGTAATTGATAAATTATTCCAACGATTTCACTGGATAAGTTTTCCACTTGCTTTCATCCTAAATAGTTTAGATTCTTAGTTCTGTTTATATCCGAACGATATTCCAAGCTGATTTTTACGAATCTCGTACTTAGATATATTATACTTACCCACAACCTCAATTTCTGATATCCATCTCAACTTTTTCATATTTCTCACTCATTCTACCCACGATACTCCCAATCTCATCCCTCAACTCCACCGGCCTCAAAACTTCAGCATCCGCTCCCCATTTCAATGCATCCATCAATAGTTCACGGCTATGGCCATAGGGGACCTTTAGAGTGAAGGTTTCATCATCACCTTCCCAAAACCCCTCTTGTTTAGGGTGCCATAGCTGCTGAGACACTTCACGGGCTGCGATGCCGCTGAACCGTATCTCCGCAACGTGTTGAGCGGGTCCGGTAAAGATCCCATAGGAATTGCCGTAAAACGCTTTCATCTCATCGGTACAGATCTCTTTGCAAGGCTCTTCTGTAGGCATAACTGACAGGATTCTGTTCAGGGCAAACTCCCGCAACCCCTCCTTTTTGTGACACCACGCATCGACATACCAGTTATCTTTATACCTAATAATAGCCTGGGGTGAAACAAGCCGGTCCTCAGGGATAGCGCCCTGTAGTTTTAAATACCTTATATCTATTTTCTTACGGTGCAAAACAGCTTCTGTAAGAGCTGTAAACAGTGATGGGTTTGTTGGACGGTTCGCGATGGGAACAATCTTAAAACGACCTTTCCAGTCTGCAAGATCGATATCCCGGGAACTAAGCAGTCTTGCAATCCTTGCGCGGAATGCGCAAAACGTTTCACTTAGAAAACCTTCCTGTAGAGTGCCGACAAGCGCTTCCAGACATAGAAGTGCCTTGAGTTCATCGGTGGTAAACCATAAGCCGGGAAGCTCAAAAGTCTCGTCATCACTGATATCATATCTGTAGCCGTTATACCGCTTTTCAAATTTCAGCGGAGCCCCAAACTCATACCGTAGTTCTCTTATAAGGCGATCGACTGTTGCGGAGCTTGTGTTAAGCGTATCAGCCAGCTCTCTTTTAGATAGATAAGATCTGCTTTGAGATAATAATCTGTGGAGTTCCACTACTTTATGCCATTTGGCCATAGTTTACCCCGGCACTATTATATGAGCAATTGCAAGCAATACCCCTGTTATTCACCTTTAATGTATAATCGGTAATTTTCTGAGCTCGCTGAAGACTGCGAGCGCAAGGAGAGCTGTACCAGTGAAGGTCGGTGTTGCTGATAGATAATTTCATGAGAACATACTGCCGTAAACATTATGTGTGTGATTTTTAGGAACAGTGTTCTATATAAAATAAGGGTATTGGGATTACAGGTCAATAGAAAGATGAGAAAAAATGAGTTTGCAGGTAAAATTTATCATGTGTTGTGGCCTGTGTAAGCGTGAAGAGGTTGTTTTTGGGGTGCTATGGGAGATTTGACTTAATAAGTCCTACAACTAAGGGAAGACTGGTATTCCGCATGTATATCGGGTTTTAATACCTGGCCTGGGAAAACGGCTCTTTAAGACAGTTAGAGCAGGACACTCCATGCTAAAGCAGTAACCTCTTCGGGTAGTATGCCGATAATACCGCAACGCTTAAGTTTGATGTGTAGCTGAATATTCTTATTTGCTTTTTCATCTATTCGCAACACCAGAGATATGGCACCGGGATACAAATACTCAATTGGGGTTACATCTATAGGAAAGGAATGTTCCCGTCTTCTTCACTTATTGACAGACGACAAACCCGGTGTGTTTGGTAGCGTGTGGGAGAAGGGGGAACCCATTCAGATGCTTCTGATACTATAACCGGAATGCCAAATCCACAGCGGAAGGTGCATAGGAATTTACAGCGGGACAAGGCGCGTTACAGTATCCCAGAGGTTCTGATCAACTACTCTTTCTACTTGCCCTTAGTTCCTTAATCTTCTCACTGTCCAAGGCGGTTATCTTTTCAATCTGCTCATCACTCATTCCCATTGCAATCATTTTTTGGGCGTCCTCAATTTTCCCTTCAATCACCCCCTCAGCTTTTCCCTCAGCTTTTCCATCCAGAAACCATTTTTCAGCTATTGTAGGCATTGTCACTCCTCCAATCTGTGCAATTTCATTGAATTCCCGATTTAAGTGTTCGGTATCCTCGGCATCCACTACCGCAGAGAGATAGCGGAATCCCTCGTCTTCCGCCCCTCGACTACCGCTCGGGGACCACTCGGGAACCTGTTACCATCCTGATAGTCACAGGAACGAGTGTTGGAATCCCTCGACTTCGCCCTTCGGCTTTCGCTAAGGGAGCGCTCGAAAACCAACCCTTGCACAATTCAAATAATAAAGCCAGTGTACTATGTACAAAAAAAGGTCGTTACGACCTCACCCCTGATCTCTTCATCGGGAATATGTTATATATCATACACTTCATTTTTAAATTCGGGGATATAATCCCTCGTATTTTCGATATCTTCAAAAAGATGTGTCATGGAGGTAGTAACCTTCCATTCCTCAGCACCATGGTAGATCACCATCGGCACTATTACCGGCAGCTTTTTTGCCGTTTCGTGCTGATCTCTGTACTGCTCCCAGATTTTTACCATGTTGCGCAAAAGCTGAAAGCCGGTTTAGGGATCACTGTAGCTCTTATGCTCAAACAGCATTAGTTTTGGAGAATATCATAATCACAACTCATATCCTCTGCGCCGGAATTTACTGCTACCCTTTCAATGCGGTTGTTCCCATCCTGAAGAGTAACTCCGGTAAAAACCAAATACTGTGTTCACAAATAATGCATGGGTAAAACGCGCAAGGGGGGGCGGCCTGCCCTACGCCCACCTCACATAGCTGTGCGGAGGGCTACGGAGGCCAGGGAAGGTGGCACTTTCTTAAGTGCCAGTGCCCTCAAAAAGCGGAGTCCTCGTAGCGCTATAACCGAGGCACCGAGGAGGTACGACGAGCCTGCCCATCCTCCGCCCGCCTCCCGAAGCATCGTGCGGAGGGCAGGCAGTAGTCTGCTACGGAGGTTAGGGGAGGAGAACCGGTGCCGTCCTCGGCAGGCGCCCGCAATATCTTTATTTCTTTGGTCATTATAATGGCTCTGGGACACTTTTACGGAGGCCAATCTATCGCCTTACAAACCCTCTCTAAAAAAGGAGCTAAAGATTATCTCCTATCTTCTTCAATTAGTAATTGGTCATCAGTAATTACTAATTACACTATCGCCATTTCACCTCTTCACAACAAATCTCCCTGCACCATTCCATCCGCATTCACTTACAACCACGTACTGAAACATACCCGAAGCTAAAAAGGGAAGCTTCACGCTTTGTTTATTTCCGCTATAGCCATTAGAAACAAACACTCTCTTTCCCGTAAGTGTGTAAACAGAAACAGTTGCATTGGTAAGTGTATGTCCGGTTTCTATGGTTAAAACTGACCCTCTGACAAATACATGCATGTTTCTATGTATAGGAGCGCTTTCCCTGTTTCGAAGAGCTTTTACCACCGGACCTTCCTGCCACCTCAAATAGGGATACGAAAGAGTTTCATCAATTGTCCATATAGAATCGAAATCCCAACCGGTGAATGTAGCAGCCTGTTTTAATTCAGCGGTACTCTTTCCTTCACCAACTAAACTCTCCTGAAGCCCCGAAGTTTCCATATCCCAAAAACTGTTTTCAATAACAATGTTTGCTGTATCCCGGCTATGCCCTATAAATCCTCCTATGTTTTCCCAACCTGCTTCATCACCGAGTACCTGCCCTGTTGAGTAGGAATTTATTACCGATGAATTGAAAGCTTTACCTACAAGCCCTCCCACGCTTTCATTACCTTGTACATTTCCCATACTAAAGCTGTTAATAATGGTTGGATCACCCCCTCCATTTACACCTGCAAGCCCACCTATTTCGATGCTACCCCAGACATTTGCTACTGAATAGCTGGCCGATATTAATGCAGGCCCCCCATTGCCACCAACAAGTCCACCGACCATCCGTTCACCGTAAATATTTCCTTCAGAGAAAGATTTTTCGATATCCCCGTTACTGTTTCTGCCAGCTAAACCTCCAACACCACTACTACCGGTTACTTGAGCAGTGGAATAACACTTATAAATCTTACCAGCATTGTACCCTGCTATTCCACCACCATTTGATTCAGCAACGATTTGAACGATGGAATATGAGTTCCGTATTTCGCCTCCATTGAACCCTACTAATCCTCCACAGGCATTTTCACCCGTTATCCTCACTGTGGTATAACTGTCTTCTATTGTAGCATTATTCCCACCGAGTAACCCTCCAATCGCACGATTGCCGGAGAGCTCTCCGGTGCAATAAACACCTGTGATCATACCACTGCCATCACCGGCCAGACCACCTACATATTCGGCTCCGGTTATATCTATATCGACCAACCCCAGATCAGTTATTTCAGATTCAACCCCAATATTACCAAAGAGACCGATATATTGTTCTTCGTCTCTGTTTATATACAGATTTACTATCTCAAATCCGTTTCCATTCAGTTTTCCGTTAAAAGAACTGGTCCACGAGTCACCGATCGGTTCCCATCCCTCACCATCATTGTAGGGATAGATACCAAGATCGATGTCATTCATTAGCTTGAAATGTTTATCTTCGTGATCTGTTCCGAGGTAATTCCTTATACTATCGAGCTCAAAAGCCGTTGTGATCTGCCAGGGATCAGACTCCTCCCCGGTTCCCCCATGAAACTGAGCCCAAACACTACCACACAGCAGTAACATAAGTGATACTACAACTGAGACTACCATAGAAACCCCCTCAACACGTGTACGTGAATTCGCTTCTCTGATCTGCACATGGGTAAAGAGATACACCAGCTTGATTCGGGTCAGGTCAGGGCGATGTGTTATGTGATAATAATGTAGATGTAATATAGTAGATTTGTACAGTAAAGTATAGAGAAAGATGCGGGGATAATCTATCTTTGTATTCCAAATTTGCTCCCGCAATAGATTAGCCCCAAATAAAAGAGATAAAGTATCTAAGAATTTACGGGATTAAGAGGCTGTGGACCATAAGTTTTGAGCAGAAAAAGAGGAAATTGTTAATTTTTATCTTCTTCAATTAGTAATTGGTCATCAGTAATTACTAATTACACTATCGCCATTTCACCTCTTCACAACAAATCTCCCTGCACCATTCCACCCGCATTCACTTACAACCACATACTGAAACATACCCGAAGCTAAAAAGGGAAGCTTCACGCTTTGTTTATTTCCGCTATAGCCATTCGAAACAAATACTCTCTTTCCCGTGAGTGTGTAAACAGAAACAGTTGCATTGGTAAGTGCCAGTCCGGTTTCTATGGTTAAAACTGACCCTCTGACAAATACATGCATATTTCTATGTATAGGAGCGCTTTCCCTGTTTCGAAGAGCTTTTACCACCGGACCTTCCTGCCACCTCAAATAGGGATACGAAAGAGTTTCATCAATTGTCCATATAGAATCGAAATCCCAACCGGTGAATGTAGCAGCCTGTTTTAATTCAGCGGTACTCTTTCCTTCACCAACTAAACTCTCCTGAAGCCCCGAAGTTTCCATATCCCAAAAACTGTTTTCGATAACAATGTTTGTTGTATCCCTGCTATGCCCTATAAATCCGCCTATGTTTTCCCAACCTGCTTCATCACCGAGTACCTGCCCTGTTGAGTAGGAATTTATTACCGATGAATTGAAAGCTTTACCTACAAGCCCTCCCACGCTTTCACTACCTTGTACATTTCCCATACTAAAGCTGTTAATAATGGTTGGATCACCCCCTCCATTCCCCCCTGCAAGACCACCAACTTCGGTACCACCCCAGACATTTGCGACTGAATAGCTCGCCGATATTAATCCAGGGCTTCTGTTACTACCTACAAGTCCACCGACCATCCGTTCACCGTAAACATTTCCTTCAGAGAAAGTTTTTTCGATTACCCCGTTACTGTTACTACCAGCTAAACCTCCAACACCACTACTACCGGTTACTTGAGCAGTGGAATAACACTTGTAAATCTTACCAGCATTGTACCCTGCTATTCCACCGGTAGATAATTCACCAACGATTTGAACGATGGAATATGAGTTCCGTATTTCGCCTGCATTGAAACCGACTAATCCTCCACAGGCATTTTCACCCGTTATCCTCACTGTGGTATAACTGTCTTCTATTGTAGCATTATTCCCACCGAGTAATCCCCCAATCGCACGATTGCCGGAGAGCTCTCCGGTGCAATAAACACCTGTGACCATGCCACTGCCATAACCGGCCAGACCACCTACATATTCGGCTCCGGTTATATCTATATCGACCAACCCCAGATCAGTTATTTCCGATTCAACCCCAAGTCTACCAAAGAGGCCGATATATTGATCCTCATCTCTGTTTATATACAGATTTACTATCTCAAATCCGTTTCCATCCAGTTTTCCGTTATACGAATTGGTCCACGAATCACCGATCGGTTCCCATCCCTCACCATCATTGTAGGGATAGATACCAAGATCGATGTCATTCATTAGTTTGAAATGTTTATCCGCGTGATCTGTTCCGAGGTAATTTCTTATACTATCGAGCTCAAAAGCCGTTGTGATCTGCCAGGGATCAAACTCCTCCCCGGTTCCCCCATGAAACTGAGCCCAAACACTACCACACAGCAGTAACATAAGTGATACTACAACTGAGACTACCATAGAAACCCCCTCAACACGTGTACGTGAATTCGCTTCTCTGATCTGCACATGGGTAAAGAGATACACCAGCTTAAATTGGGTCAGGTCAGGGCGATGTGTAATGTGATAATAATGTAGATGTAATATAGTAGATTTGTACAGTAAAGTATAGGAAGAAAGTGAACTTGAGTGGCAATAGTCATTTATATTAGCTGTGAGCAATGATAACTTTACCTAAATATTATGACTCTTGTATTCTTTTTATACGTTTTTTCTGTTCATATCTATAATTCCAAATTTTCTCATTCCAAATTCTTTCTACGTGTCGCCCGAGGCGAAAGTGGCCACCCCCCAGAAAGGTCTGGTGACAAGTGAAAGGTTCCTCACGGGGGCGCCAGGAGGCTTGCTTGCCACGTGCAAGCGTGGAGGGTTCTTTTTTGGAGGGGGGTGCGATCTGCGATCATTATTTATTCGTAAAAACAACCAATCCTTTGATAGTAAGTTTATTATGCTCATTCAGATCCAGACCTTAGAGCTTTATGAGTTTATTTTTACACTTCCCGGGACAATGCTCCGTGCTGTAAAAATTAATCGCCAGTTCGGGGATTGCCTTGGTAAAACAGTGGATGGAGGGTAGCGAAACATGAATTTTTCTCTGTTCCTATCTTTTATTCCAGTTTCTACTTCCTACCGGGATAATTACCTAAGGGTCCCCCCAAACGGGTCCTCTCACGCTTTTACCATTGCCGCCCGGGGGTGACCCAAACTAACGCCTTTAGCCCCATATAAAAGAGACGGAACGACCAGGAGGCTGCGGGAAGGTGAGAACAATTGTTACCCTCTCGACATCGCCCCAGCTTGTATCGGAACAATTGGCTTTGGCCAATAGTTCAAATTAGACTATAGCTGATCTTTTTAGATCAGCTTAATTTGTCATAACATTTCTGACAGTAGGTATTTCCACTATTGGGGATAGAGCTGTCTTCTATTTCAGAACAGTTTGGACAGACCAGGTCTCCGCAATCAGCACATAAGTGCCCGCTTTGAAGATCGAAATCACCTTCGCAGATAGGACATTCCATGATCAATAACTCCTTTCGCAGATTAATAACTACTATTGCATCATGAAATATGTGTTATCAAATACAGAGCCAGAAAGACGCGTGGGAACGGGCAGGCAAGAGAGTTTCAGGAGATGGGAAATTAGACATCATTCAAACGGTATCTCTATTCCCAACTTTCATTCCAAGTTCCTGATTCTCACATTCACAATTCACTTTTGAGGGTCGCCCGCCTCATTGGCAGTAGCTACTGGGTAGGAGGGCAAATCCCTAGCCCCCAATCCCTTTCATATCATTTATCAAAAGATCGATATCCTTCACTTCAGTATTCCAGGAACACATAAACCGGCTATATCCGGTTACAAAAAACTCATAATACTCCCACCCCATCCCCTGTAACTCAGAAGAGAAAGATTCTGGCATCGACAGAAGCACAGCATTCGCTTCACAAGGAAAAACCCGGGTAATCTGTTTGATTTCCCCAATCCTTTGCTGTAAAATCCCGGCACAGCGATTAGCATGCATGGCATTGGAAACAAAGCTTCCGCTTTTAAGCATCTTATACCACGGTGCAGCGAAAAAGCGCATCTTTGATGCCAGTTGTCCGACCTGTTTACACCTGTAGTCAAAATCTTCAGCCAATTGCTTATTAAAAAAAACTACTGCTTCTCCTGCAGGCATTCCATTTTTTGTTCCACCCAGACAAAGTACATCCACTCCCCTTTTCCAGGAGAGCTCTGCCGGTGAAAGCGTTAGCGCCGCTAAAGCATTGGCAAAACGAGCGCCATCCATATGAACAAACAATCCATACTTTTTCGACAGTTCCCCCACCGCTTCCAGCTCATCGGGGGTATACACTGTGCCAACTTCAGTCGGCTGAGTGACACTTACTACCTTGGGCCGTGGATAGTGAACATCATTTCGTCTGGTGATCAGATGCTCCAGTTTTTCGGTATTAACCTTACCATTTTCACCATCAACTGTAAGAATTTTTGTACCATGAGTGAAAAACTCCGGCCCACCACACTCATCCGTTTCGATATGGGCCAGCTGGTGACAGAGAATGCTTTGATAGGATCTACAGAGCGATGAAAGTGCAAGTGAATTTGCTGCCGTTCCGTTAAAAACAAAAAAGACTTCACAGTCTGTTTCAAAAAACTCACGAATGGAGTCGGCAGCCTTAGCTGTCCACCAATCCTCACCATATGACCGGCTACACCCGGTGTTTGCTTCAATTATAGCTTCTATTGCTTCAGATGAAATACCAGCGGTATTATCACTGGCGAACTGACATTCTCTTAAATCTCTCAAGCCCTTCCCCTTTCTTTTTGTTCCAATAAAACAGAGGCACTCTTATTGCTATTCTACTTCAATACCAAAACAAAAAACAGATAAAGGAGTGGTTATGCGCAAAAACTGTCTTACTATTTTGGGAATCACCGTATCGTTGCTGTTTTTTTCATGCCCTGCAACAAGAGACCCAATCGACATTGGAGTTCTCAGAGCCACAGCACAGATGCAAAGTTTTGGTGAAGTCGACATTAGTGGTACAATCGATTTTTCCGAGGTAATCATGCATGGAACCCATATTTTTGGCGATATACAGGGCCTTGAACCAAACAGAATCTATGCGATTCATATTCACGAGTTTGGAAGTTGCGAAGACCCCGATGCGCCGGGTGGACATTTCGATCCCGGTGAAAGCGGCACTCACGGCCCCCCCGGTCTCTCCCCGGGAGCAGGACACGCCGGTGACCTACCCAATATAATTGCAGGACCGGGTGGTATAGCTCGTATTGATTTTGTCACCAATGCGCTTGGTTTAAGAGACTCCGACTTTTCCGTTATCGGAAGAACTATTGTACTGCATTCTGATGAAGATGATTTCACCACCCAACCCGATGGTGGTGCCGGAATCCCGTTAGCTTGCGGCATAATAGAACCAGTCGAAGAAGAACAGTAAAGGTGAATTATTTCCGTAATTCACCTTTCACTTCTTTATTTACTTTAAACTTTAGAGTAATTGTCTGGTAAGCATAATAGACAAATAATCCCACCGCAGTGCCAAATATCGCACCCGAAAAGACGTCTGCAGGATAATGCACTCCTACATATACCCTTGTATAAGCGATAAAGACAGCAAAGAGGATAAACCATATCTTTTTTGAAGGGTAAAATGAACTAAAAAGTGCAGCCTGAGCAAACACATTCATACTGTGTGATGATGGAAATGAAAAGGAACTTCGCATACTGGTAAGAAACCTTCCCCCTTCAATGAAAAACTCCGGATGTGATGGCCGTAGTCTGCCAAACAGGGGCTTAAGAATTCTGGCAGAGACCGGGTCACTAATGGCAACAGTAACAAGTGACAAACCAACCACAATCAACGCCTTCTTCTTCTCTTTTCTTACAAAGAAAATAACAGCTATAAAAGCAGGTATAATCCAGAAATTAGGATGAGTCGCACGGGGAAGCAAAAAGTCCAGAAAAGGGTGTATCAAAACGCTATTAAAAAATAGAAACAACTCCTGGTCGATCTGTTTTAAAAACTCTAACATCTAAACACCCCTATTCATTATCGTTGAAAATTAAATGTCTCATCTCATTAATTGCAGTTGGATCTATCTGTGCCTCTTTAGCTACCATCTCCAAAGACACACCACTTAAAGCCTTATAAATATCGTAGTATAAGGCACTCTTTTTTTTCAGTTCCGAAAGCTCACCCCTGATCGTAGCACTATCACCCCGGGCAACAGGACCCGTCAAGGCAGCGCTAAATCCATGGTTTAAAGCATTGTTGAGAGTTTCTGGCGTGAGCGCGTTTAGTAACATCTTTGCCTGATCACTGCTAAGCCCCGAGCTGCAGAGCAGATCAGACCCCGCCTTCAACAGTGCCACTACCCCGCCACAAAGCAAAACTGCTGCTGCGTGATACATCTTTTTACTCTCTGTGTCGATTTCAAAAAAGATCCCACCAGCCCCCTCAAATGCCTGCTTCAAAAGATCCAGGGCACCACTATCACCTTCACCCCCACAGGGAGTTTTAGAAAAGGTGGATGATGCAACCGCAGGATCCGCAAAAGATTTGACCGGATGAACTGAAGCAACCAAACACCCCCGAGCTTTCAGTGATGACAGTACGGAGCTTGAATGGTATCCGCTGCAGTGAAAAACAATGGTCCCGGGGCCTACCAGTTTCTTTTCGGCAAGACTTTGAGCACACTTTTCAATCTGATCATCTGGTGTTGTAATCATCACCACATCAGAACATAAAAAGGTATCGGTAGTTATTGTTTCCCCTTTTAGAGCTATAAAATTTGCTGCGGACCAAGACTTATCTTTGAATGAATCTAAAACACCGATAACCTTTAATATACCTGATCTGTGCAATACTTTTCCAAGGGTCGAACCTGCCTTACCCGCACCGATAATTGTAACTGTTTTAGTTGCCATCTCTCTTTTTCTCTGGAATTTAAGCAATGCGCCTCAGGCGATCACTGTTTTGTGCGCTTCTCCGGCGATCTCTTTAACATATCTTGGAACGGCATAGCCAGGTAAAATCTTACGTAATTGCCCCATAATGGCAACACCTCTGGATTCATCAACTTCAAAGTGAGCTGCCCCATTGACCCTGTCCAGCTGATGAAGGTAATATGGTATCACACCCAGACTGATAAGTGTTTTAAAAAGATCACTTAAAACCTGCGAAGAATCGTTTATCTCCTTTAAAAGTACTGTTTGAGAAAGTAGGGTGACACCAAAAGAACGTAACTTATTCAAAACAACCTTACATTCAGCGCCAATTTCCTGAGCATGATTTACGTGTACTACAATTATACAGTTTTTCTCTTTAACCAGCTCATCAATGAGCGCCAGCAAAGAGTTATCTATGCGAAGAGGAAGAGTTACAGGCAAACGTGTATGAATCCGAATCGTTTTAATATGGCCAATTCTTTTAACACTGTTTAGTATACTTACCAGTTCAGAGGTTTTTGTAAGCAGTGGTTCCCCACCACTTAATAAGAGTTCATCAATGGTTTCATTACTCCGTAAGTAGTCTAAAGCCTCTTTATACTTCCCTTCATTTGTACCGGAAGCAGGCAAGCTGACGCATCGTCTGAAACAAAATCTGCACCTTCCGGCACAATCCTGTGAGGTTATCAATAGTGCTCTGCTTGTGTACTTATGAAGAAGCGAAGGGGCAACGAGAGCAGAAAGATCCCCCACAGCATCATCACTGTACCCATTCACACACTTCTCTTCCTGTGCACGTGGAAGGATTTGAAGCAGCAGTGGGTCATACCAATCCCCCTTTTTTATCTGCTGAAGATAGGTAGAGGTGACAGAGAACGGAAACTGAGGATGTTGCAGTATTGAGTAGGGCGCATCTTCAACTCTAAGTGAAAGTCGGCTAAGCATTTCATCTATAGAAAGAATCATCATATTTTCAAACATTTTTCACCACTTCTCCGGGGTAGTTTTATCACAAAAGGAGGCAAAGCAGCTATCTTTTATTCTAAACCATCATTAGGAACGCATTGTGCTTAAAAATACATCAATGAACCGATATGATTAAATTTCAGAGGTTTTTTTATTGAATTCTCATTTTTTTGGTCGAAATCAGTATAAAAAGGCAGATTGTTCTCCTGGTGAGCGTAGTTTTTAATTGATAGAGATATATCCAATAGCTTATTTTCTAATGTCTTTTTTTATAACTTATGTATGAAGGAAAATGTTAAAATGGGTACAGTGAGCACAAATGAATTCAGGAAAAAGCTGAAAGTCATAATGGATGGTCAGCCTTGGATGATAATCGAAAATGATTTCATCAAACCCGGTAAGGGCCAGGCTTTCAACAGAGTGAAACTAAAAAATATGATCACAGGACGAGTACTGGACCGTACCTTCAAATCCGGTGAAACCATAGAAACCGCCGATGTGACAACAACAACCATGCAGTTTCTGTACACCGATGGTACAGCATATACCTTCATGGATACAGAAACTTTCGATCAGATTGAAATTCAAAAAGAGCAGCTTGGTGATGATGTGAAATGGCTCAAAGAAAGTGTCGAATGTGAGGTTTCGCTGTGGAACAATCAGGTGATTTCTGTCTCCCCTCCAACCTTTATGGAATTTGAGATTACCTATACCGAACCAGCCGTAAAAGGTGATACCGCTACCAACGTAACCAAAAAAGCAACCATAGATACTGGCTACGAAGTCGATGTACCGCTATTTGTAAATATTGGTGATAAAATTAAAATCGATACCAGAACCGGTGATTACCTTGGCCGGGTTTAATGCATAAAGGGGATGGATGTGCTCACCACATCCATCTTCTCACTCCTGATATGTCACACCACTTTACCATTCAATCGGCAAAACTACGAGCTTCGGTTTTAGCTCACATAAGGGAATTCTTCAGGCAAAGAGATGTTCTGGAGGTCGATACCCCACTGCTTTCCCATGGTACATCAACCGACTGTTATCTGGACATTTTTGAAACCAGGTTTCACCCCGGTGGGTACAACGATTCTGATAAAAGCACCACCCTGTATCTGCAAACCTCTCCCGAACTGCTCATGAAACGCCTCCTTGCTCAGGGCTTCCCCGATATTTTCCAGATCTGTAAGGTTTTCAGAAACGGTGAATGGGGTCAAAACCATAACCATGAGTTTACGATGCTTGAGTGGTACAGAAAAGAGATGAGCATGGAAGAGCTAATTGGGGAGATTGCGGAGTTATGTATCTCTGTGCTTGGAAAAAGAGAAGTGAAGTGTGTCAGCTACCAGGATATTTTCAGGCTCAGTACCGGTATAGATCCACTTGAAACATCAGTGGAAGAGTTGCTTAACTATTGCTCCGATAAAAACAGACCCCCGCCGGACTGCCTGGAAAAGTGTGACCTTTTAAATTACATGATGACTGAGTTTGTGGAGCCATCAATGGAAAAAGAGGTGCTTCTTTTTGTGCACAATTTCCCTGCTCCACTGGCGGCCATGGCTAAACTTAATCCCCAAAACCCTGACACAGCGCTGCGTTTTGAACTTTTTCACCAGGGCCTTGAGATCTGTAACGGATATGAGGAACTTGCCGACTGCGACGAACAGTATAAAAGAATGGTACAGGATAACAATAAGCGCCTGAAACTTAACAAACCCAAACTGCCTGTTGATAAGAGGTTTATAGAATCGATAAAGCATCTGCCTCCCTGTTCCGGTGTAGCGCTTGGCGTGGACAGATTACTAATGCTTGCCTCCAATTCCTCCACTATCGAATCGGTGCTTCCCTATATCCATAAAGAGTGCTGAAAATGGAATCTGTTAGTGTTTGCTATGTGAAGGCATTGTATCGCATCTGTAATCGCTAGACTTTCTCAACACTTATATGTATTCCGTTTTATTCTTGACGTATCCAGGCGTTGGTACAGGCAGATAAACTGAAACGTTTTCTATCTTAGAAGATTGACCGGCACTATCTCTATAATAGCTGCAAGATTTTTCTCTATCAACGAAAGGTTTCCTACCCTGGCTGCTTAAGCAGTTTTGAGCGGCAGTTCCTCGAGCCTAGCCGAGAGCAGTTCCTCGAGCGTAGCCGAGAGGCGTAACTGTTTAAATATACTATGAAGAATCCGCTCAAGGTAGGAAACCTGGGGCTAATATAGAATACCCCTTTGGGGTACTTTATCGATGTACCGGGCTTTGGTGTTGGAAATAGATAACAGGATTTATATGGGGCTAAAGGCGATAGACTGGGTCACCCCCGGGCGTCAATGGTGAAAGCGTGTGTAGACCCGTTTGGGGGGACCCTTGGGCTTTAATCGCGGGAAGGAAGGGAACTGGAATAACATTCCTGCTATAGATCCAAATCTTTTACGATCCTCCATAATACTAATGTACACGAGAAAAAGTCGATCGCTTGGTTTTGATCTTTTTCATAAGCGCTGAAAGCGCGTGATTCTATAGCCCGGGGTAAGCCAGTCTTCTGGCGCAGCCCCGGGTATTGGTGCCAAGAAAGATCCCAAGCGCTGAAAGCGCGTAACATTTGTTGGAGAGTAAGAGATTTGGATTTAGAAAAAGAGATTTTTATGGGGCTAAAGGCGATAGACTGGGTCACCCCCGGGCGTCAATGGTGAAAGCGTGTGTAGACCCGTTTGGGGGGACCCCTGGGCTTTAATCGCGGGAAGGAAGGGAGAATGGAGTTTGGTTTTGATCTTTTTCATAAGCGCTGAAAGCGCGCAATTTAAGAGCCCGGGGTAAGCCAGTCTTCTGGCGCAGCCCCGGGTGCAGGCGCAAAAAAAGATCCCAAGCGCTGAAAGCGCGGGATATTCTGGTGGTATTTGGATATGCAGGAATAATGAATCTCACAACCTTTTTTTTCGTTCCTCAGTCACTTAGAAATGAATCTCACAACCCTTTTTTTCGCTCCTCAGTCACTTAGAAATGAATCTCACAACTCTTTTTTTCGCTCCTCGGTCACTTAGAAATGAATATCACAACCCTTTTTTTCGCTTCTCAGTCACTTAGAAATGAATCTCACAACCCTTTTTTTCGCTCCTCAGTCACTTAGAAATGAATCTCACAACTCGTTTTTTCGCTCCTCGGTCACTTAGAAATGAATCTCACAACTCGTTTTTTCGCTCCTCGGTCACTTAGAAATGAATATCACAACTCTTTTTTTTTATTTCTACTTCATAATGTTAAGTAAATTGGACTCTGATTTTTATTCCTAAGTCACTTAGGAGCCTCATTTGAACCCGTTTTTTGACTCCTAAGTCACTTAGGAGTCAAAATTAGAACCCGTTTTTTCATTTCTAAGTCGCTTAAAAGCCTCATTAGAACCCGTTTTTTTATTTCTAAGTCACTTAGAAGCCAAAATCAGAACCCGTTTTTTCCTTTCTAAGTCACTTAGAAACCAAAATCAGAACCCGTTTTTTCGTTGCTAAGTCACTTAGAAACCAAAATCAGAACCCGTTTTTTCGTTGCTAAGTCGCCTTTAAGGCCAATTGAACAGACTTTTGACCAAAAACGTTACAACATCGGGTAGTTTTTACTTACCTGGGAAGGAAAGTGGAAAAAAACAATAATCGATCATCTTTTCCTTTTCCAGCTCATCGCTCAAAGATCGCCCCAGGTAGAGAATCCATGGGGGCTGATATAGAAATCCCCTTTGGGGTATTACATATAATTCCCATCGGTTTAATCTGGCTAACAGACGAATTTGTATCTCCTATGGTTTTTGTAGAAGGATTGTTCCTTCCCCCTGCTCCTTCCTGCTCAACAGGGCGGCTTCTATTGTAGATGATCCTTTCTTTGGCCTATGATCTCTCTTTTAAGCGCTGAAAGCGCGTAACATTTGTTGGAGATTAAGAGATTTGGATTTAGAAAAAGGAAATTTATGGGGCTAAAGGCGGTAGACTGGGTCACCCCCGGGCGTCAATGGTGAAAGCGTGAAAGGATCCGTTTGGGGGGACCCCTGGGCTATGATCGCGGTAGGGAAAGCTCGATTCGCAGGAAAATACGTAATAAAGGCAGCTTCCCCAACAGTAAGTACCAACACCAGCCCTTAAAAGGATCTTAGCAAAAGTAACATTTATAATCTTTTTACAGTAGTAATAATGAAAGAATCTAAAACATAAAGCCTTTCAAAAACAGGCTTTATGTTGAATTATTATGCAACAACATCTACTACAGCAGTAACTTCAAAGGTTGATCTGTCACCACCGGTTTTGCTTCCAGTAAAAATGAATGTCCAATTCCCACTTATTCTTCGATAGGCAATATCCTGAGCTTGTAATGGAACAGTTTCACCTTCTATGGTAACGATGTTGTGAAAGTTATATTCATAGTCTTCCCCTAAAGGATCAATAATTACGACTTTAATAAGCTGGATATCCATATTTGATTTAGCAAAAAACTGTATACCTGGTGTGCCGTCAATACGAGCGACATTGGTACTGGTTACACTTATTCCAGGGGGAGCGGTCGAATCACTGCCGCTACAGCCATGAAGTAAAAAGAAGGTAAGTAAGCTGAAGAGAAAAATTCCAGGTTTTTTCATAAGACTCCTCCTGAACTCAAATAGTCTGAGTGCACTTTTTATGAATTCGGACACGCTGATGCCCTACCCCTTCCATTTAATAACTTCAACTTTCATACCAGCAATCTACAGTAACTTATAGCACTGGAATCAACTTTCGGCTACTATTACTCACCCAGATTAAACATTTAGGTCAAATTAAGTGCATAGACCCTATTTTTTGAGGAGCGGCAGATACTATCTCAAGCTTGAAAGATTTTACAATCGTTTGACAATTAGAACAATTGATTATAATGGTGAAAGTGGAGTCGAATATATCAGCATTGAAGATGCTCTAACCTATTGCGATGTAGATTTTGAAACTTGCCTATCATTTTTCAGTGCATTTGCTTTCATGGCTGGAACCCGATATTACTAGTGAAAAATCAGGAAATTTTGCGACCCATGACGATAATTATTA